>JAHJFH010000239.1 GCA_018824925.1 Thermoplasmatota archaeon | reverse complement strand
AGGTAAATGGTGATGTATATGATCGAATTATTGTTCGTCTCCTTGAGGTTAAACAATCAATAGAGTTAATTGAACAGGTGTTAAAACAAATGCCTGAAGGTGAAATAGTAGCTGAACCAAAAATCGCAAAATTACTCGCAACCTTGAAAAAAGTTGATGGCGAGGGCATTGGTCGAATGGAAGCCCCCCGCGGGGAAGTCTTTCATTACGTTAAAATGGCAAACCATGAATTCCCTTATTCTTGGAAGGTTCGAGCACCAACATATAATAACATCCTCCCCTGGATTCCAATGTTAATGGGTGAACAAATAGCAGATATACCCATTGTCGCTGCATCAACCGATCCTTGTATGTCTTGTACCAATCGGGTAGCAATTGTGAAAAATAATTCCCGATCCTATTTAGATAAAGAAGAATTACATCGGTTAAGTGTCGAAAAAACACAGAGGTTACTACAATGAGATTTACCGTCCTTCCCCAAGTTCTTGGACAAATGTTTAAAAAACCTTTTACAAATAAATTTCCTGCGAAATATGCACCAGGGTCAACCACCGGTTTTTTTGAAGCGGTTCAAGCTGGAAAAGCAGAGCTTATTCCACCAATTGAAACACCTGAGAACTTTCGTGGAAAAATTCAGTATGATCGTGAAAAATGCATAGGTTGTAAATTATGCCTTAAGGTGTGTCCATCAGGAGCTATTGAGTTTAAAGAAGAAGAGAAAAAAATCAAGATTTATCTTGCACGATGTACTTTTTGTTCCCAATGTAATGATATCTGTCCTGTGACCTGTCTGAGCATGAGCAATGAGTTTCTTCTCGCTGAAGCAGATAAATATGCGCCAGGACTCATTGTCGAATGAATAAGGTTTCCGACTGAATGAAACTTATTTTTAAAGGAATAGTACAAGGAGTTGGATTCCGTCCTACAATTTATCGTATAGCAACAGAACTTGGTTTAAAAGGCTACGTTCTTAATAAAGGCTCAGAAGTAGAGGTTGTTATCGATAGAAATATTGAGAATTTTATTGAAGAAGTGAAGCAGCAACTCCCCGCTATTGCGAAAATATCAGAAATTATTACAATCTCTGATGAACAATCTTATTCTGATTTTCAAATTTTACATAGTGAAAATGGTTCACATGAATCACTGATTCCCCCTGATGTCGCAACTTGTGAAGCATGCCAGCAAGAAATCTTGTGTAAAAAAAATCGGAGGTATCAGTTCCCATTTACAAACTGTACGATCTGTGGTGCCCGATTTAGTGTAATTACTGATGTTCCATATGATCGCGAACGAACCGCAATGAATGATTTTCCGTTATGTTCTACATGTCAAACAGAATATCAAAATCCTTTAGATCGTCGGTATCATGCACAAACCATTTCCTGTCCTCAATGTGGTCCCTTTTATAATCTCTATAATAGTACTGGAAATATAATTGATCAGAATAATATTATCAAGAGGTTTGCCAATGAAATCGATGCAGGATGCATTGGGGTATTAAAATCATGGGGAGGAATGCATATCTGCTGTACTGTTAATGAAATTCAAAGATTTCGAAAATGGTATCAACGTCCACAAAAAGCCTTCGCGTTAATGGTTAAAAATATCTCCACTGCCCGGTCATACGCACAAATTTCTAAGAAGGAGATTGAAATCCTTTCATCGAATGCTCGACCAATCGTGTTAGCTAATAAACTTAAAGGAGAATCGGTATCTCCAGGATTAAATACTATTGGGTTATTCTTACCATATACCGGGATGCATCACCTTTTATTTCATTATCTAAAAACAGATGCTATCATCATGACCTCAGCAAATATTCCAGGGGAACCAATGCTCCTAGAAAATAATGAGGTGTTTTCCCTTCATGCTGATTGGTATCTTCTCCATAACCGCAAGATACCCAATCGGGTTGATGATACTGTTTTGAAAATATGGCGTGAAACACCCATGTTTCTAAGAAAATCACGAGGGTATATTCCTGATCCAATTACAATAGAATATCCGTCTAACGTGATTAGTGTCGGTGCTGGGGAAAACATATGTGGGAGCTTATCTACGAATCAACAACTATATTGTACTCAATATATTGGAAATGGGGCATATTATAAAACATTAGAATTTCTTGATAATAGTCTCCGACATCTCATGAAATTATTCCAGAATAAACCAAATGTTGATGGTGTCGCATTAGATAGACATCCGGCCTATTCTACACGACAGGTTGCTCAACGATTTGCTGAAGAATTTTATGCTCCACTTTTTGAGGTCCCCCATCATTGGGCGCATGCTGTTGCATTATTAACTGATCAACAAGTTGATGAGGCGGTTGTACTGACTTTAGATGGTTTAGGATATGGTGATGATGGTACTTTTTGGGGAGGAGATGTTATTTCTGCTACCGCGTCAGATTATCATCGCGTTGGACATCTTTCGTATATGCCACTAATTGGTGCTGATAGAGCAACCAAAGATCCTCGTCGATTAGTATATGCAATATTGCCAGAATTTGCTCAAAAAATGGGTTTTAGCGCATCTGAAATCACTTTATTTGAAAAACTCAAAAAAAATTCACCGCAATGTTGTAGTTTTGGGAGGTACTTAGATGCGCTAGCCTGTCTTCTGGGCATTTGTTGTGACCGAACCTATAGTGGAGAACCTGCGATGAAACTTGAAAAATATTTAATGATGGGAAAACCACGGTTTTCTTTTGAGGTTAATCGCTCTGGTTCAATTGTTCCCGCTGATGTGATATTCCAACAGTTAGCAAATCAGATTAAAAAACCATTATCTGATCGAGAAAAGGCGGATGCAAGTTATGCTTTTGTGAAAACCCTTATTGATGAATTAGTAGAAATTGCTGTTGACTATGCAAACAGACATCAAATTTCCTATATCGGGATTACTGGTGGGGTTTCGTATAATATTCCTATTTTAGAAATGGTAGCCAAAAAAGTACGACAGTCAGGACTAACTTTTTTGGTCCATAAGCGCGTTCCGAATGGTGATGGATGTATTTCAGTTGGGCAGAATGTAATAGCCGGAAATCAGCTTAGGTGTTCGTGATGTCGTCCATGAATGGGACATTGTGATTCGGTTTCTGGAGTACATCGTATTATTTTACCTGTTTTATCAAAATATTTATAATGATCAAGCCATCGTTGATGTCCATCGGTTTGGTTTACAAACTTGACGAATTTTGTAAGTTTTTCCATTGTAAGGGGGGTAATGGTATGTTCAATTCGACATGCATCCTCATCTGCGATAGCCTCAGTAACGCCAAGGATCATAAGGAAATGTTTAAGGGTGTCATGTTTTTGTTTGGTTTGAATTGCGATTTTTTTCCCTTTGGGCGTTAAGGTTACTCCATTATATTTTTCATAGGTGATATACTGTTCTTTGCTGAGTTTTTGAAACATTTCTGTGACACTTGCAGGGTTTATATCAAAAGTGTTTGCGATGTCTGAGGTATGAACTTTTTGTTTTTCATGCTGAAGAATATAGATAAGCTCAACATAATCTTCTATAGTTTTTTTTCTCATATTATCAATTTCCTATGAGTATTAAACGAAGACTGATAGCAACAAATAGTGCTACAGTCAGCATGATGACCGCAGCTTTTATCATATCTTTAATCCCTAATTCTTTTATCATCACAGCAAAGGTTGCCACACAGGGGAAATAGATTGTAAGAAGGGTTGCGATAATTACCAACTGCATTTCACTAAAAGTACCAATGGGGAAGCTTAAAAGAGTACCTACGGCAAGATCTTTTCTGAGAAATCCACTTAGAAGAACAACTGAGGTTTCACCGGGTAGACCAAAGATTCCGGTCATAAGTGGTTGAAAAAGTGAGGCAACATACTCTATTATGCCCAGTGTATAGAGGACGTTTATGAGGAATACTCCTAGAAACATCCAGGGGAGGGCGTCCTTAAGAAACCAGCGTATCCGCATCCAGGTTTTTTTCAGGGTGGTTTTGAAATGTGGAACCCGGTAATTGGGCATTTCAAGGAAAATCTCAGGACATTCACCTTTTACTAATTTATTGAGTAAATAACCAACGATGAAATAGATCATGATTAGGGTTGTAAAAACAATCGTTATGTAGAAAAATGGTGGATATTGAAGACTTGTTTTTAGTTTTGAAAACATAGCAAATATAAGGGATGTTTGTGCCATACAGGGGACGGCTATTGATAGTAAGGTTGCTGCTATAAATCGTTGTTTTCGAGTTTCAAGAGAGCGAGTGGCAAGCATCCCAGGGACGTTACAACCTAGGCCAAGAAAAACGGGGACTACCCCATAACCATGCATACCTAATTTATGAAATATATTGTCCATAAGAGTGGCAAGTCTTGGTAGATAACCTGTGTCCTCTAATACTGAAAGCATGAAATAAAAAGCGATTATGTAGGGAAGAACCAAGGTGAGCGGTACATAAAGACCTGTGGTAAGCAAACCGAGCGATTCCAGAAAGTTGATTTCACCTGGTGATTGACTAATGAGAAAATTATATAGAAAACCTGATCCGAGGGTATTTCCAAATTGTGTAATAAGCGGTTTGTACAAAAGTTCAAAAATTGGATCAAGTACATATGTAATGAGATTTTCTCCTATTAGGCGAACTATCCAGAAGGTGAAGAAAATAATGGCTAGGGCGATGGGCAGTCCAGTTCCAGGTTTGATTGTTAGATCAGAAATTCGGTTTCGCAAGGTGTGGTGTCGGTGTTCTACTCGTTCGACTTGTTTTATCAGGGTTCCAATTTCTATCCAGCGTCCTTCGTCACTAGTTGGTTTTATATGTGGGGGTGAGCTTGCATTTTGTAGCTGAGAAACCAGGGTATGGATCCCTTCTCCAGTTAGAGCAACGATAGGTATGATTGGTATTTTAAGAAGGGATTTTAATTTTTCAATATCAATATGAATCCCTAAATGTTGGGTTTCATCCCAGATGTTTAAGGCAATTACTATTGGGATATTTTGTTCAAGGAGTTGAAGGGTAAGATACAGATTTCGTTCAAGGTTGGTCGCATCGACGACATTGATGATGATATCGGCTTCTTTGAGAATATTAACTGCTACTTGTTCTGCTCGGTTTGAGGGTTCGAGAGAATAGGTTCCTGGGGCATCAATTATTGTTGATTTGGTACCATCGTATCGCATTTTTCCTTTTGAGAAATCAACAGTTGTTCCAGGATAGTTTGAGGAGATGACGTTTGCGCCGGTTAAACGGGAAAATACTACACTTTTTCCGACATTAGGATTTCCCATAAGGACAATAGTTTTTATCGTGTCGTTTCCACCTCGATTTTTTGTGCCATGCCGCGACCGATGGTCATTTGGCAGCCACAGGCATTAATTGTTATGGGTCCTTTTAGGGGTTGTTTGCAGATGGTTTTTATGGTTTGACCTTTATGGATACCCATGACTTGGAGACGTTGTTTAAATCCAAGGCCGCCGTTGATATTTTTGATTGTTGCTGGAGTGTTTACAGGTAGTTCGGTAAGTGGAATGGTCTTGGATTTCATTGATAATCACCTAATTTTTAGGTATGCCTAAATATTATTATAGTCCTTTTAGTTTAAATAAATTTTGGTATGCCTAAATTATTTTGAAATATTTTTTAAACCGATACAAAATTTCTTTAAAACCCAGACAATATAGCCTGTATACCATGAGTAAAAATAAAGATATGATTATAATCCTTCTAATTGTCTGTATCGGGATGTTCATTCCATTTCTTGGATCTATAATTCTTGTATTTGGATTCCATATTGGTAATATTTTAACCACATTTGGATGGTTTCTTATTCTTTTTGGTTTAGAGCTAGGAGTAGTCTATCTTTATTTTAGTATTTCAAATTGGTATGCAACAAAAAAATATCAACAATTAAAACCGAAGTAGCAGTCTATAAATACTCTATGGTAAAAGATATATAGCGTAATTATAATCCGGTGTCAACGAGGCTACTTAAATGTCAGTAACTATTGATAAAAAAACCTGTACTGCATGTGGTGCATGTGTTGAAGTCTGTCCTGTTGATGCTATTTCGCTCAAAGAGAAGGCTGAGGTTGATGAAGACACCTGTATCGATTGTGGTGCATGTGTTGATGAATGTCCGGTTGAGGCAATAAGCCTTTAACCATCTTATTTTTTCCTTTTTTTCCAATCGTTTTTTAACACCTTCACTTGTTAATTCACGAAGCGCATCTCGAGCAATCCATCGGGCAGAACGGGAGTTTATTAGATCAATTTCTTTTGAAAGTTGTATCATTTCTTTGTTAAGGATGCTATTTCGCTTTCCAATATTTCGTAATGCCCAATT
>JAHJFH010000238.1 GCA_018824925.1 Thermoplasmatota archaeon | reverse complement strand
TTTATACATTAATATTATTTTCTTAGAATTCAAAAAATATTACGCATTCACAAGTCATCAAAAATTTAATCGATAATCGGTCGCGGATATAACCCTGACTCCTTAATCAAACATGGTATAATCTCCTCCCAAAACAATGCCGTGATATGAACACCATCAATACCCAGACAATTCCGAAGCTCACGGATCAACTCAAGCGCAATAGAATACCCCTCAGTCTTTGGATTAACAGCCTTACGCATTCTTTCGTAGATGGAATCAGGCACATCAACACCAGGCACATGAAACTTCATCCGTTCCGTCATTTTCACTGACTTAAGTGGCGTGATACCCGCTAAGATATGTACCTTCTTATCCAACCCTACCGATCGAACCATGTCCATCCATGAAAAAAATACTTCAAGATTAAAAACACTCTGAGTCTGTATAAACTGCACCCCAGCCATGATTTTTTTCTCCAATCGATGAATACGATAATCAAAAGGATCAGCAAATGGATTAATCGCTGCACCAAGAAACAAATTAGGAATCGGCTCTTTAATAAATTCACCATTAGCAAACAACCGGTCATCCCGCATCGACCGAACAATATTCAAAAACTGCACAGAATCAATATCGTATACCCCCTTCGCCTGGGGATGATTCCCAAAAGATTGATGATCACCAGTAAGAAGTAAAAAATTTTGAATACCTAAAGCCGCAGCACCTAAAATATCACTTTGTAACGCAATACGATTACGATCCCGACAGGTCATTTGCATAATAGGATCCATCTTATGCTGCTGCAACAACACACACCCAGCAAAGCTTGATAAGCGAACCACAGCAGTTTGATTATCCGTAACATTAAATGCATCAGCAAACCCCTTCAGATTATCAGCTTTCCTATGAATAGTTGCGGGATTTGCATGCTTCGGAGGGCCAACCTCTGCAGTCACAGCAAACTGCCCCGATGAAAGTACCCTCGCAAAATGACTTTCAGAAGGCATTGTTATATACACCTGTTCATCTCAAGTGCCTTTGACCAGTTCTTCGCAGGTTGAATAGAGTCCAATAACGACAATTTATTTTTCTGTTGTAGCAATGCAATACTTCGAACCCAGATACATTCAATAGTATTATCTACCTCGCATTTCCCCTGATGAACCCCTCCACAAGGACCATTCAACATAGATTTCGGACAACGAGTTATCGGACACACCCCCCCAAAAATATCTAGGAGACACTCCCCGCACATTGAACATCGTTTCTCAAATTTATTCGCACGATGAATTTCACCAAGAAACAAGGTATCCGTCCCTGGTATAACATTAAGTTGTTCATATAAACCTGCAAGGGTCTGCACACCATTACCACAGGCCAAAACTAAAACCGTCTTGGTTTGTTCTAACGACTCTTTACTATCCTTTAAAAGTCGTTTCGTATTCAACCGATGACACGCAGGTTCCAACACCTTCCACCCAGAGACTGAAATATCATGTTTTTCCAAAAGGGTCTTCATCGCTAGTACTTGTGGTTCACCCCCGGTTTGACACATAGTTGCACATTCACTACAGCCAATAATGAAAACTGGCCCCTGACCAACCAATTGAAAAAGATCCTCCAATGATTTCTGTTTTGTAATGATCATTAGAACATCATGAGCAGGAAATAGGTTTTAATACATTTCCTCTATTAGATTTGACATAACAAGTACGTAAGAAAAATATTGGCGAGCATTATGGACTATCTCATGCCTTTAGGAATATTAGGGAGTGTTGCCATAATTATTTTTATCATTTTATATCATCAAGGTCGAAACCATAAAGAATCTGGTAAAAAAGATCTCCAGACACCATCAATATCACTTTTTGGTATTACCATAAGTATTGTCATACTTATCTACTCTATTCGTATTGGTATCATGTTTATCACTGGTTTAACCACTGATTTTGTGATTCCTGCAATCATTACTGGCGGAATCGCAATACTCCCTCTTTTGTTTCTTGGAATAATCACTAAACAATTTATTTTAAGAGGAAAGTCATCATGAATTTCATTGAGATAGGGCAACATTTTTTTCCCCAAAATCAATTCCTCTTTATTTTTATTGGTACAATTACGGCATTATGGTTTATATTGGTGTTTTATAGCTGGAAAACTGAGGGATTATCACGGACTATTCGTTTTTTTATTCCTATGATGATTGCAGCGATGTTCATTGAATCATCTGGAGTCGCAAATGGACGGTTTTTTTATCCAGGATATCTTCTTTATTTCGCAGTTCTTGGTGGCGGTGTTCCCCTGGTTGTGCTTCTTGGATGGAGCACAAATCTTTATCTCTTTTTACGATTCAGTATCGAATCAATAACACCATGGTACACTAAAAAAAATTTCATGCAGATTGGATTGCTATCAGCTGGAGCGGCATCAATTGGTATTTGTCTTGATGTTTTGGAAGATCCACTTGCTCATCATTTAGGCTGGTGGGTTTGGGTAGAGGATACATCACCGGTATCATTTTTTGGTGTTCCTCTATCAAATTATGTTGATTGGGTGATTATCCTTTTTGTCATGTCATATATAACCATATGGATTGAATATACTGGTTTTTCAGAAAAACGAAAGCTGTTACTTTCCTTTTTTTCTCTTCCTTTGGTCTTTGCTGTTATACTCGGGTTACATATAGGGTTTGAAGTGATATTGGGAAATTTTGGTTTCATGTAACAAATTTGATACTCTAAGTCGTATCGATGGTTTTTTATTCTATTTACCTTTCTGAGTTTCGAAGATGCTTATTCGTGAGTACTTAAAACTCGCGCGTTCATTTAACGCGGTCCTTACTGGAATCTCCCCTGTAATGGGTGCTATAGCGATGGA
>JAHJFH010000237.1 GCA_018824925.1 Thermoplasmatota archaeon | reverse complement strand
CTCGATGATTTTCTCAAAAATTACTTGATTTTAAATTTTATGTGTTTTATTTATGGAGGTCTTTTTGTGCTCGTATGTGTGCGCGTTTGGTTAGAATATCAGCTTGTTCCTGGGCTATGATCCGTTCAGTGATCAATCGATCAAGTAATAATTCTAAAAGATGCTGAGAATAGGCTGTTTTTTGTTGTATCTCGGTTACTTGTTTATGTATATGACTTATTTCTGGGGTGAGGTCTTTTTGTTGCTGTTGGTTATGTTTAGCTAGTGTCGTCATCAAGGTTCCTGTGATTTCTTTTTGTAGGTCTTGTTCTGTTTTTTCAATAGATTTTCGTATTATTTCTCGGTTTTGTTGTGATAATTCTAATCTTAAATCTTCTTTAAAGGTATCAAATGCTTTTAGTTGTTTTATTAGATGTTTATGTTGTTTTAATTCTGTTTGTAGCCTCTGGATCTCCTGATTCAGCTGTTCGGCTACCTCCATTTGCTGCCGTAGTTTATAATCAATTTCCCTGATTTTTTCCTGAAGATATGCTTCCTTCATATCAATCAAATAATAGTATCATATCATTTAATCCTTATTACCTTGTTCTGATAGTTTTTGTATCGTTCCTAAATCGGTGCCATCTAATAGAAAAAGATGTGTTTGTGTTTCATCAAGATGTTTCGCTATGGATCCTAGGGGGTGTTCATGATTTACGGCAACACCTCCACATAAGGGGTTAAACGCAGGAAGGATTATCACCTCTGGTGATGTTTGAATGGTATGTCGATCTGATACTGCTGGTAGCTTTAGTTTTCCTTTGACCCATACGGGTTCATAGCTGTTAAAACCTAAACGATCTGTTAGTCGAACCATTGGATGCGTATGCCCCATTGTCAAATATTGACATAAAAGAAGGTGTTCACGTGGCCAACTATGCCCATGTAAACAACCAATAGTATCAAAATTTGCCCCAGTAATAGGATATATTGTGGTTTTATTAGGTATAAGCCAGGATAGATTCCCATCATGATTCCCGGGGATGATATGAAGGGGTAGTTGATCCGCGAATTGTTTGAGGAACCGTTTTACATCACTTCGTTCCTTGGTTGACATTGTTGGAACGGTATGTTTTACATCACCAAGTAGGACTAAACCTTTGGGATTATAGGTCTCGATGAGGTGTTGTAATCGAGTGGACATCATTGATGTCTGGGAAGGGATATGCAGTCCATTTTGCTGCAACTCATTCTCTATACCAATATGTAAATCAACAATAAAAAGTAACTTCTGATTTGGATCATATAATGCTGGTTCATTGGGAACCGGCTGTGGTATTAAATTTTTTGTCATCCTATGAATCATCCTAAGGAGACTGGTAATATTTGCCCAACATATAATAACATGATGTTGATGAAAAGTTTGACATATAGTGCGGTAAAAACCCATATCATAGGGATCGAACTATATTTCGTAAGTCGTTTCCCTAATTTCTTATCAACCCCAACATAGGTAAGTATTGAAGATAGTATCAATCTGAGCGGGATGGCTAATAGAAAATAACCAAGTACCCACATAATCATTTGAACACCAATGATAATGAAGAAGATCAGGTTAACCCCCTGACCAAATAATACATCTAAGGCACTGACCCCAAATTGAAAACTAATTTCTCGATCCACTAACACAAAGGTGATGATGAGAATACTAATATGGAGAAGTAGATAAAGTGGTGATGGAAAAATGGGGTCTTTATCCTTTTCTTTCTGTTTTTTTAGATAGAAACGGGTGAAAATAAACAATCCAAGAGCACTTATCCATAGAATAATAATGAGCCAGGGAATCGCAACACCATTATCTGCGGTAGGTGCTTGAATAGTATAGAAATGATCTCCAAGAAACACCAATCGAAATTCTCCAGATATTGTAGTTACCTCATCTTTTGGATCAATAGTTTCAATAAAGGAAGAACCTCGAAGAAATGCTACGTTTGTGATTTGTTGTGGGATATCATCAATGAGGAGTTCATCGCTACTATTTACCAGCACTAATCCTCCGTTTATAATATATCCAACTGTTGTCAACACTGTTTCAAATCCTTCTAGGGGATATTCAATGGCGTCACCATCGGTAAATCCTCCAATTATATTCTGCAGGGAGGTAATTAAGTGTGGAATATCGGTAAACGGTGAATCCGATGGAGATATTGTTATTGATATTGTTTCATGGCTACTTTGTGTATCAATGGGTAAAAGATACAGTTGTGCATTCATTTGTAGTGTTGGTGAGGCGTCTTCAATGATATATAGTATGTTTGCGTTTTGACCATTCCATAACAATTCTTTCTGCTGTGAAAAAACTGCGGTCTCTGTATTGTTAGCTGGTTGAAATAGAATGGTTACATTGGATGAAAAAGCTAGGGTAAATGAATCCTCAGTAACCATAGTAAGAAAGGTTTCTGTCTCATTTTCTGATAATGGTAGGGAAAGGATACCACTTAATGCGTTTGTAAACCGCTTATCAATCTTTATTGTGTTTTGGGTGATCCCATAAATGAAAAATCCTTCCTTCAACACAATATCAACGTTTGTGTAGGTATGGATGTTTTCATCTAGGAAGACCAAGAAATCATCAAAACTAGAAAAATCTAGATCACCAATCTCAATAACAGTTATTTTCGTTAATTTATTGAGAGATGCTGGACCAAATACTGGAAATAATCGTAATTCATCAATGTCAATGTTGTACTGGTAGCTTAGAAGCTCATCTACGGGTAGATCCTGTGCGTATGTCTCAAGGATATTTTTACCATCAATTCCAGTAAAATCACCTATCACTTCTGTTTGTCCAATTGCTATAGCAATTGTTGAAAATGGTATCTCCGCTGAAAGGCGAGCGGTTGGTGATAATATCTGCCCTGAAACTGATGTAATCATGATCAGTAGGACTATTGATCCAATCACCAATCTAGTAGAAAGCATCGATTAGACTGATTTTTTGTTTGCTATAAATAGTTTTACACTGTTTTGAAGTAAGAATAAAAGATTTATGCATTTTTGAAATGAACTAGAAGTTATACCCCTTCGAGAGAGGTACTCTTCTTGCTCAAATGTATAAATTCTCTTATTGCACCGAGATATCTGTATTTTGGTGTTTTTTTTGTTGTTCCAGTTCCAGTAGTAGTAGACGCAATCTTAGTATTTGTTCATCTATAGACTGTGATTGCTGTTGTTGCGCCATGTAGGTATCGGTGGGTTCTTTAGATGGTGGTTTGGGTGGTTCTGGTTTAGGTTGCTCTTGTGGAATTATTTCTGGTTGTGGTTCTTTAGTTGAACCTACAAAGTCTATTTTACTACCCATTTCACTCTTGATATGGTCTTCCGTATGAGCATATACTGCTGTTGATTTGATATCTTTGTGTCGTAACCATTCCTGAATATATTTTAGAGAATATCCTTCACTATGTAGATATGTACCACAAGAATGCCTTAACATATGTGGGTAAACTGGTCTAGTTATTTTTAGATACTTGGCACAATGTCTTTTTAGATTATTTGTGAAATCGTTTCTTCCCATGCGATACCCATATCGACCAGTGAATAACGCCTTCTGGGAGTCTTTAGCATTTTCGATGTGTTTTTCTAGTCGGACTATCTGGGTTTTAAGTGACTTGATTTTATTGAATTGTTTAGCGGTCTTAAGTTGGGTTTTAATGTCATTGAGTTTATCAGTATCTTTCTGGTTAATCTCTCTAGGTTTTCTTTCGTGTTCAATGTACTTATGAAGAGTCTCCTTACATTCTGGAAGAAGATTCTGTGCGTATGGTGTATCGTTTTTAGTGTTAAAGATACGTATTCTGTTTCTTTCAAAGTCAATATCGCTTAGGTTTAGATTTTCTAGTTCAATCAATCGTAGTCCATAACTAAACACTACTTTGTAAAGTGTATAGTATTTGAGATTGTACTTTACGCATGTTAGAAGTTTATCTATCTCTGTCTTGGTTAAGAAGTCGGACTCTTCAACTTTTTTAGTTGGGGATTTGAAATGTAGTAGTCCCTCTGGTGTCCTTACATTAGTGTTAATTTCTTTCGAAGATAAGAACTTAATGTAGACGTTTATCGCTGAATAAACAACTCCTAGGGAGTTATCATTGAATACCTTATTACTATCTAGATAATCTAAGTAGTTTTGAAAATCATCCTCTGTTAGTTTTGATGGTGTTATCTTTACCTCGTCTAGGAATTGTTTAACATATCTAACATAACTATTAATTGTACTTTGACTATATCTGTTACCTACTTTCTTGTGCTTTCTAGCGTAGTGTGGTAGATAAAACCTAAATGCTCGGATGTGGTTTTCATCAGGCATTTAAGTTACCTCTTGGTCTGCTTGTGACAAGATAATATTTCTATCAACATCTCTTATCTCGCCATATAAAAAAATTGAAACTTGGTTATATAGATTAGTCGGGGATGTAGAAATCCTTTTTTTATAGAATGACTATCATCCCACATACAGGAGGTGAGATTTGGGATGTATCTCACCAAATTAGTTCAGGATGGGAT
>JAHJFH010000236.1 GCA_018824925.1 Thermoplasmatota archaeon | reverse complement strand
TTTCTTTGATGAACAAATTTCCTTGTATCGTAAGCTCTGATTCTGATTTTGGTCCTGAACGTTTTCCTGTTATGTCTACCATTACGGAATCTTCCATATCGACTACGTAGAGCATTTGAAGAGGCCATCCGAGGATTTGCGAGAGATACATTCCCATAATCGGTACTTTTTGGTTGGGTGCTAAATTTGAACAGACTGCGAGTATAGTTTTACCAGGGTTACCTGCTTCAATCCAGATGGGGGTTGTAACTTCTTTGAATAATCGATAATTAAGTAAACAGCCTTTTTCAAAACCCATTAGTATAAGGTCGTAAGAGTCCAGCTCAATTTCTTGTTTGATAACTGGGCTGAATTCTCCACGAACAATTTTTTCTGATAATGGTATGTGTTTACTGGAGAAGAGTTGTTCAGCTTCGGAGAATATGAGTTTTGCGGCCTTATTAGTTGATTCTCTGATGATTTCTCGTTTTGTTTCTTCGATATCATAATGTGTTCGGTAAGTATCCGAGATTTTATCTGTTTTAACAAGAGTTTTTTCTTCGATAATATATAATAACGTGATTGTACTGTCAAATTTTTCAGCTAATTCGGTAGCGATGGAATATACCTCGCGGTGATAAAATTCTGATGAGACTGGTATCAATATATGTTTAAACTGCGTATGTAAAATATCTTTGATTGGTTTTATAGATTCATTCATAGACCAAGGACTCCCTGCCAATAGAAAATGGCTACCCCAAAGATAATTATTAAACAAATACAGTTTGCTAGAACCCCAGCTTTAAATAGGTTACGGCTGGAAAAATAACCTGATGAATACGTTATTGCATTACCCGGTGTCGCTATAATAAATATAAATGCAAGACCACCACTAAGTGCAACAATTAATGCTGCAAGTAATGGGTTTAAGCCAGGTATTTCTTCTGCTAATGCGATCCCAATTGGGAGAAGAACTGCAACAGCACCAACATTTGACATGATGTTTGTTAAAAGCATTGTAATGATGATAAGACCAAGGATGACAAGATAGGGATTTGTTCCCACAATAGCAAGGATGTTATGGGCAATCCAAGTACCTGCTCCTGTCGTTTCCATTCCCACCCCAAGAGTTATTGCTCCACCATAAAGTAGGATAACGCCCCAAGGCACTCTTTTTTCTACATCTTTCCACGTGATTGTTCCAGATATAAATAATAGGATACTTCCGAGAAGTGCGATTATAGCATATCCAAAATAGTGGGGTGAACTGAAAAATACCCATAGGATTATTGTGAAGATTAGTATAATTGATACTAATTTTTCTTGCATTTTCATGCGGCCTGAGTGTATGACTTGATTTTCGATTTCACGTTTTGCAGATTCGATTGTGTGCAGTTCAATCGGGAAACTGAATTGGAGTATTATCCATACTGCTGGAAGACTGAGAAGGACCACGGGCATGGAATAGATCATCCAGTCAAAAAAGGAAACAAGTATGGGTGTTTCAAGATCTGAGAGAATAGCAATGGTTAGGGGATTTCGTGCGCCTCCTACGAGGGTACCAAGACTCCCAATTGAGCATCCATAAGCTATCGCGAGCATACAGATTATTCCAAAATTGCTTTCTCGTGGTGGTATTTTCATAGCTATAAGCACGGATACAACAATGGGGAGAAAGAGTGCTGCGACACCGTGTTCCGGCATGACAAATGAAAGAAGGGCACAAGAAAGCATTATTCCAAGGGTGAAAAATCGAGGGCTATGTTCAAAAAAACTAAGGAGTCTTAATGCGATACGACGATGCAATCCATGTTTTTCAACAGCCGCTGCAAGGATAAAGGCTCCTATAAGAAAAAAGACGGCTTGATTCCCAAATGCAGAAAACACATCTTTTGCAGGCATAATACCCAGTATGGGTTGGACAATTA
The DNA here is from genome assembly GCA_018824925.1 of Thermoplasmatota archaeon. Lineage (GTDB taxonomy): Archaea > Thermoplasmatota > E2 > DHVEG-1 > DHVEG-1 > JAHJFH01. The sequence goes on along the minus strand of JAHJFH010000236.1, from coordinate 2,116 downwards.
GGATTAACAATCCTGTCACGGGAAGTGGTATTGGCTCGGTTATCCAAAGAATGGCCCCAAGAACAAGGATGCCAATCATGATTTTTCCAGATTGGGATAATCCCTCAACTTGAGGTGCAAAATAAAAAATTGCTAAAACAAGAATTGCGAAAATAATTATTCCTATATCTCGTAAACGTAGGTTATATTCTTTTGCAGGTGAATCTGATATGGTGGGTGATGTCACGAGCAATCCTCATGAAATAAATAATAATTTTTTTTCTGAACAAATATAAACCGAGATTTCGGAGGGGGTGTTTAAAGGTTTTTAAGTTTTCGAGGTAGTTTGATAAGGCTAATTATCAAAAAATCATCGCCCTAACTTTTATATATAAATGAAACATAAATACCTAGTAAAAGGGGAATATTTAATGAATAAATGGATGATAATTGGAATTTTAGGTTTGCTTATTAGCAGCAGCATTAGCGTTTCTGCAGTAATTGAAAAACAAAAAGATATGGTATTAACAGATACTATTTTGTTTTCACCACCAAGCATAACAAAATCTGATGAAACATGTAATATAGTATGTCACGAAACAAATGCCTATACTAATACACCTGGAGAATACTTCCTTCCATACCGAAGTATAGTATATACATTGCCCTTCGGCTCGAAGATCACCGAACTCGATGTTCAATTTAACCTTGAAGAAATTATTTACCTTCCACTACCACTTGCTACAATATCATCACCGCGAGTAGATGGAAATGCTATGACTCATGAATTTCCGAAATATGCCTTCCCTAAAAAAACAACTGATGTAGGGATACACCCGGGGTTTCTGTATAACCATCATGTTGTTACAGGGCGTTATGAGGGTGAATTTGCTACTCTGTTGATTCTTGAACTCTTTCCTATCCAATATAATTCAGAACAACAAAAAGTTACGTTGTATACCGCAATCGATGTTCAAATCTCATATGTCTTAGGAAAGCAACCACAATCATTTGCAGATGCTTATGATTTGTTGGTTATCGTGCCGGAGGAATTTTCATCTGTTATTCAGCCATTAGTTGACCATAAGATAGCTCATGGAATAGCTACTAAAATGGTGACACTTACTGATATTTATCACAGTATTTATTTTCCGGTTCAAGGTCGTGATTGTGCAGAGGAGATCAAATATTTCATAAAATCTGCTCTCGATGAATGGGGTATCAGCTATGTTTTACTCGTTGGAGGGCGAAAAGGAGGTGTTATGCAGGAAACCTGGTGGGTCCCGGTCCGGTATTCCCATCTTAATGATGGTGGTGAAAATTCCTATTTGACAGATCTATATTTTGCTGATATCTATGATGCTTCGATGAATTTTAGTAGCTGGGATTCTAATGAAAATGATATATTTGCAGAATGGACTGGTTCACAGAAAGATATTATTGATATGTTTCCAGAAGTCTATATTGGAAGACTTGCATGTCGAAATACCTATGAAGTAACCACCTTGGTCAAAAAAATTATCACCTATGAGACTACAGCCTATGGGAGTGAATGGGCAACAAAATATGTTGGTGTTTCCGGTGATACGTATCCCGATCCTGGTGATCCTTTATATGAAGGAGAATTAGCGACGCAAGCTTCATTTAATCATCTTTCAGGATATACAGCATCTTTTCTCTGGACATCGGACACTACCTTTTCGGATAAAACTGATGTTCTTCGGGAGATAAACAAGGGATGTGGTTTTATCCATTTCTCTGGGCATGGTAGTCCGGCTGCATGGGGGAACCATCCACCAAATAGTAATAAATTCATTTACGGGCCTAACAATTTGGAAGTAATCGGTCTTCATAATCTCGGTAAAAACCCAATTATTATTGTTGGTGGGTGCCATAATGCACAGTTCAATGTCAGTCTACTGAATATAATCAAAGGTATAGTAACCGAAGGACTTGATTACTTCAGTCCCAAGAACCCGGTTGGCAGTTTCTGGCATGATGAATGGGTACCCCGCTGCTGGGGATGGTCTCTTGTGAATAGACGATTAGGTGGTGGTATTGCAGTTATTGCCAATACAGGTCTTGGGTATGGTGCTTCTGGCATTAATTGGAATCAAAGTCGGGGGAGAGTTATGGA
>JAHJFH010000235.1 GCA_018824925.1 Thermoplasmatota archaeon | reverse complement strand
TCATGGCAATTTTTGTAAACGAAAAAAACAAGGTAGTCGTTCAAGGAGCAACCGGACATCAGGGCGTTTTTCATATTGGTGAAATGCTCAAATTTGGCACCAAAATCGTTGCCGGTGTTACACCGGGTAAAGAAGGTCAAACTGTTCATAATGTCCCTGTATTTAGCAATGTCATTGATGCAGTGAATAAAACCAAAGCAGACACCTCATTAATCCTAGTACCAGCACGATTTGCTAAAGACGCAGTATTTGAAGCTCTTGATGCCGGCATTAAAACCGTGGTAACAATCACTGAAAACATCCCCTTTCATGATGCAATGGATTTTGTCCATTATGCTAAATACAATAATGCTGTCCTCATCGGACCAAACTGCCCTGGAATCGCAAGCCCGGGTAAAACCAAAATCGGCATTCTCCCAGGAAGCATATTTAAAACCGGAACTGTCGGCGTTGCTAGCCGATCGGGTACATTAACCTATGAAATCGTTAACTCTCTCAGTGAAAAAAACATCGGTCAGAGTACCTGTGTCGGTCTAGGAGGCGACCCCATTATAGGCACCACCTTCATCGACGCCTTACATGCTTTTGAAAAAGACAAAGATACCAAAGCAGTTGTTCTTGTCGGAGAAATCGGTGGAACCGCAGAGGAAGATGCCGCAGAATATATCACTGATCATATCAACAAACCCGTTTTTGCATTTATAGCAGGTCGTACTGCACCACCAGGTAAACGTATGGGTCATGCAGGCGCAATCATTGCCCGAGGTAAAGGAACAGCCGACTCTAAAATTAAAGCCTTCAAAAATGCCGATGTTAAAATTGCACAATTTCCAACAGACATAGCAGACCTCATAGAAACATATGTTTAGGCAACAGATGATTTGGATAAAACATACAATCATCTACACCATGATATATATACAATTAAAAAATATCATAAAAAATATTAGAAATCAAATTAACTGATAGATTTAAATATGAAAATCCCATAAAAAATTTCTGGAGGCACTACATGAGTATTATAGATCTTACATCAATGGCAAAACCACAAGAAGACATAAAAAGAGAAATCAACCAACGCCTTCTCAAACTCAAAGAAGAGCTCCCCGACTACTGCTACCAATGTGCCAAATGCACCGCAGGATGTGAAGCACATAAACTCCTCGAACTCGAACCACATAAAATCGTCGCCCTACTAAAAAGAGGACTTATCGATGAAATGACCAACTCAGATGTTATCTGGACCTGCATGAGCTGCTTCAAATGTTGGGAACGCTGCCCACAAAAAGTAGCACCCGTTGAAATACTCTTTGCCCTTAAAAACCTCTCCGTAGCATCAGGTAAGCAAATCCCTGGACAATACACCTCCATCCTTCAATCAGTACTCACCATTGGCCTTATCCAAGACATACAAACCATTACCTCCAAAGAAGGAAAAACCATTGACCGAACCGCACTCTCGCTCCCTCAATTATCAAAACCCCTTGAACCCATGAAATTTCAAGCAGTAATCGCACAACTCGCGATGGAAAAAATCTAAAGAGGAAACCATCTATGAAAAAAAAATATGGCCTCTACCCTGGCTGCGTAATGCCAACCGAACAATATGCCTATGAACTCTCTGCTCAAGCAGTCCTATCAAAACTTAACATCGACCTCATCGACATTCCCAATCAATCCTGCTGTGGAGAACCTCTCAAAAGTGTCAATAAACTAATGACACTCTATCTCTCCGCTCGAAACCTTGCCCTAGCTGAACACCACAACCTCGATCTTTTCGTTCCCTGCCCCATGTGCCATCTTGCGCTCAGTGAAGCTAAAAAGATACTCAAGGAAAACCCTGACCTCAAAGAAAAAATCACTGCACAACTACAAAATGAAGGTCTCACCTATCAAGGAACAACATCGATTGTTCATACTATCGATCTCCTTCATGACCATATTGGTCTTGAGACTATAAAAAAACACGTGACACATCCATTAAAAGATCTCAAAGTAGCTGTACATTATGGTTGTCATCTTAACCGTCCAAAAGATATTGGGCGACCTGTTGATTCAGAAAATCCTCAAAAAATGGAACATATCCTTAAAACACTCGGATCAAACCCAGTTGATTATCCACAAAAACTTGATTGTTGTGGAGCGCTTCTCACGATAAACTTACCTGAATCTGCTCTGACAAAAACTGGACAAAAACTTGATGCTGTACAAAACCTAGGATTTGATGTCTTCGTAGATACCTGTCCTTGGTGTCATAAAATGTTTGATGCACGACAAACTAAAGCAGGAGAAACTGTTGCTAAAAAACTCTCAGTACCCGTTGTTTATCTCACACAACTTGTGGGTCTAGCTTTTGGATTCAAAGAAACAGATTTGGGTCTTCATCTGAATCAAAGCCCAGTTGATGCTCTTCTTTCGAGGTGAAAATAGATGGCAAGAATCGGTGTTTTTGTATGTCAATGCGGTGTAAACATTAGTGCAACGGTAAATGTTGAAGAAGTCAGAGATTATGCAAAAACTCTTGATGATGTCACGGTGAGTAAAGAATACAAATACATGTGTTCAGACCGTGGAGCTCAACTTATCAAAGATGCAATAAAAAAACACAAACTAACCGGTGTTGTCATTGCCTCATGTTCCCCTCGAATGCATGAACAAACATTTCGTCGTGTGGTTGAGGATAGTGGTCTAAACCCATATACTATGGAAATTGCAAACATTCGTGAGCAATGTTCATGGGTACATGATGATCCAAAAAAAGCTACAGAAAAAGCAAAAACATTAATCAAAGCGGCTGTAGCGAAAGCACGATGGCTAGAACCCTTACAATCCTCAAGTATAGCTGTAACTCCAAATGCGTTAGTTATTGGTGGAGGTATAGCAGGTATACAGGCATCATTAGATCTTGCTGATTCTGGCTATCATGTTATCCTTGTTGAACGAACACCAAGTATTGGTGGTCGGATGGCGCAGCTTGACAAAACTTACCCAACTTTAGACTGTTCATCCTGCATACTCACCCCAAAAATGATGGATGTTGCAAATCATCCTAATATTGAACTGCTTACCTATGCCGAAGTGCATGAAATATCTGGAAGTATTGGTAATTATACTATTAATATCACACAGCATCCTCGCTATGTTGATATGGATAAATGTACTGCATGTGGGGATTGTGCAGCTGCATGTCGATTAAAAGATCGAATTGCTAGTGAATTTGATATGAATATGGGGAAGCGGAGTGCTATTTACGTACCTTTTCCACAAGCGATTCCCTTGAAATATACAATCGATGTGGATCATTGTCTTTTTCTTACACGGGGAAAATGTGGTGACGTACCAGCGTGCCAAAGTGCCTGTGTTCGAAAAGCGATTGATTTTTCTCAGAAAAGTGTAACTCATGAACGTCATGTTGGTGCTATTATCGTCACCACGGGATATGATTTGACGGACCCAGCGGCACTCTATGAATATGGGTATCTTAAATCAGCTGATGTTATTACTAGTCTTGAATTAGAACGATTAATTAGTTCATCTGGACCTACAAGGGGGGAGATTTTCAAACCATCGAATGGAGATAAACCAAAAAGCATTACATTTATCCTCTGTGTTGGATCAAGGGATCAAACCGCTCATGAATATTGCTGTCGTATCGGGTGCATGAGTTCTTTGAAACATGTATTTCTTTTACGAGAAAAACTCGGTGATGAGGTAGAAATAAATCTTTGTTATACCGATATCCGTTCATTTGGAAAAGGGTATGAGGAGTTTTATCGTAAAATCCGGGGAATTAATACGAATTTCTTCCGCGGTCGTCCATCAGAAGTACGACCAATAAATGATCAGCTTAGTATTGATATTTTTGATACCACAACTAATAAATTATTTGAGATTACTTCAGATCTTGTTGTTCTCGTCCCGGCGTTAGAACCTTCAATTACCTCAGAAGGTATTGCTCGGGTTCTGCGTATTTCTCAAAGCCCTGATGGTTTTTTCCTTGAAGCCCATCCGAAACTTCGCCCAATGGATACCTTTACTAGTGGGATTTATATCGCAGGTTGCGCACAAGGACCTAAGGATATTACTGATACTGTTTCACAGGCTTCAGGTGCAGCGGCTCGTGCAATGACGATTCTTTCGAAAAAAGAACTCGAAATTGAGCCACTTATTGCCCAATCAAATGAGGATCTTTGTTCAGGGTGTGGTATTTGTGTGAGCATTTGTCCGTACAGCGCAATAGAATTAATAGAAGATAAAAAAGGTACACATTCTCATGTAAATGAGGCGTTATGCAAGGGATGTGGGGCATGTTGCAGTAGTTGTCCTGTGGGCGCAATGCAGCAGAAGGGAAATCAGGATACACAACTCCTCCCTATGATTAAGGAAACCGTATAACTTTATTATACCTGAATTGATATTAATATTTATATAAAACCCGATTGGAGTTATAACATGCGGCATATCCTATCTATTATCCTAAATATTTTAATAATTTTATCACCTCTATCCACAGCGTGGATAGTTCCCACAGAGGATACAAATAACAATTCATTAAGACACACTATTCCAGATTGGTATGATGGTCATTTTGCTGGGCAACTCATTAATATCCTAACCTCAGAAAAAAGTAATATACAGGGAACTATAACCCTAGGGCGGACAAATGTTCGAGGAATATTCACCGCATATTACACCGATTCCAACAACTCAGAGTTTATTGAAGGAATCTTTACCCAGAGATTTCTCTTTGGAAGTATTCATAAGGATAGTACTAAATCACCATTTTTTGGTAAATTAACCATCGAACCTTGTTCCATTTCAGCAACCATATGGGCTCCATTAAAGGGCATATTTCAACTATATAGCCATTATGATGCCTCTTTTCTCTACCCGTTGACAGGTCCCTTTAATATCGGGGTAAATGAGCATCATCTTATTGACCTTTCACGTCCTGAAAATTTTACCGCAGATCCTGATGACTATCGGGAAATGATGCTACGACTGTGGTACCCAGTTGAGAAAAAGAATTTTTCTTATGGACTTGCAGACTATATGGATACAATAACCTTTCAATGGCTTAAGGGACGCTCGCCAATACCACTTATTACTATTCCTAATACCGCCTATAAATATATTCAACTTCATGGACGCACGAACCCCCCCATCGACAAAACCCATGGCCCCTATCCAGTGATCATTTTTTCACATGGGTATGATGGAGTATACCAAATTTATTCATCATTAATCGAGGATTTAGTCAGTAATGGATATATTGTCGCATCAATTAATCATCCTTTTATAGCAGGTGTTACAGTCTTTCCTGATAATCGGACTATAACAGTGTCATCAATTCCATCAGATCCAGAAGAACAGGCAGCATGGCTTGAGATGGGGCGTCGAGCCATCATTGAAGATGCCAAATTTGTACTAGATTTTCTTACAGATCTGAATAATACAAATCCTGAGGTACTAGGAACATTTGATTTATCCCACGTTGGCATGTATGGTCATTCATTTGGCGGTGGTGGAACGGCAATATGTTGCTATGAAGATTCACGATTTACTGCAGGATTAACTCTTGATGGATTTTTTAGTGCAAACGAGATTTCTGGTGGTTTATCTACACCCTTTTTAATGATGGTTACTGGTGATCGATTTATGAATGATACCTCCCTAAATCTGATTTGGGCTAACCTAACTAATGAAGCTTTTTTAGTCGGAATTACGGGTGCTCAACATTATAGTTTCACCGATGTAGGTATTCTCCTTGATCATCTTTTACCTCTCGCTCCCTCCAGATTATTAGGATTTGGAACTATTGATCAAAAACGCATGATCAATATTACCATCTCTGTTGAACGAGCATTTTTTGATGTTTTTTTAAAAAATGCATCACCTGATATTTTGACCACCGTATTGAACACGTTTTCAGAAATTAATTACATCGAAAAATAGTCAAGTATGCTTGTTTATCTTATGGACTATATTCGAAATTGTTATGGGAGAAATTTATATAGTGGAGATCCTTAATAATTAATGGGGATAACCACATGAATGTAAATTTTAGCTCAAAGGTAGCCACCGCACTTATTCTTGTAATCATTACTGCTTTGATAAGCACTAATGCTACAGTTGCCTTGACCAACTCCGACTATTCTGGAGAACTGAATGTATCAATACCTATAAACTCCTATCAACATGCCATTGATGGGTTCATGGATACATTTGCTATTAATGAGTTTGGTCGACTTTTAGTACCTGGGAAACCAAATCTGCCCTCAAAAATCTTCACCATTGCAGTTCCTTCAGAGTCAACAGTGCAATCCGTATCATTTATATATGAAGATCCGCAGCAGCTTGAGGGATCATACAAAATCTCCCCTGCGCCATTACCCCGAGTGATTGGGAATGAAAATCCTAATATTTATGAAGAACACCAACAAACATATCAACAAAATTATCAATCAGTATATGCCCTCAACCAACATTATCCAACCGAAATTGGAGAGTATTTAGGTATAGCAGGATATCGTGAATTCAAACTTGTGGAAGTCCGCATAAATCCTTTAAGATATAACCCTGTAACACAAACAATATTATTTTACCCTGAAGTAAATGTTCATATTGACTATTCACTACCTAAATCTGGTACATTCATTAAAGAAACATCACCACGAGCTTCACAACGAGCTGAAGATTTTGTTTTAAATTTCAAAGAAGCGATGAATTGGTATCCTGTAACCTCACCACGAGGCGCTAATGATTATGTTATTATCACATTAGATTCTTTAACCTCAGCGGTTAATAGTTTAAAAAATTGGGAACAATCAAAAGGAAAATCAGTTCAAGTAGTTACCACCTCAGATATCAATACCCAATACACGGGATATGATCTTCAAGAAAAAATACGGAATTTCCTGCGAGAAAACTACCCATCTTCTGCATGGGGTATTCATGATGTTCTTTTTGTTGGTGATTACAATGATGTACCTATGCGTCGCACTGCGCAGAACTTAGGATATGGTTCTCCAGAAACGGATTTTTATTACGCAGAACTAACATTACCTGATTCTCAATCGTGGGATGCTGATAGCGACCATCAATATGGAGAAAACTCAGATCCCATTGACTACTATGGCGAAGTTAATGTCGGGCGAATACCTTGGAGTGATCCAGCAATCGTCCAACACATCTGTGAAAAATCTGTAGCCTATGAACAAAACAATGACCCAGACTTTAAGAAAAATATTCTCCTTCTTGCAGCATTTTTCTGGCCTGACACAGACAATGCAGTCCTTATGGAAACTAAGATTGATCAACCATGGATGACCGATTGGACTAAGACTCGATTATATGAACAAGGTCAATCAACCTATCCAATGGATAATAATCTTGATTATACAAATGTTCAAAGTTATTGGTCACAAGGAACTTTTGCTTTTGTCAATTGGGCAGGTCATGGCTCACCTACAGCCTGTTATGAATACTATCCCTCACAACCATTTGTTGACACCGCAACCTGCGACAACCTCAACGATGACTATCCGGCAATCATTTTTGCTGATGCCTGTAGTAACTCAGATACTGATTACCTCAACATAGGAAAAGCCATGTTAAACAAAGGTGGTGTTGGATTCCTAGGATCAACAAAAGTAGCACTTGGCTGCCCTGGTTGGAATGACCCCATGGACGGCTCAAGTCAAAGCCTTGATTACTATTTTACCACCTACGTCACATCAACTGATTACTCACAAGGAGAAGCACATCAGAAAGCACTCACGGATATGTACACCTATGGCTTATGGAGCTACAATAAATATGAGACCTTTGAATGGGGGGCTCTATGGGGCAATCCTGGTTTAGGCATGGGTATTATGAGTCAAAACAATCAACCAGAAAAACCAATAGCTCCCACTGGACCAACACAATGTACCGTCGGAACAACCTATGAATTTACTGCAGTAGGCACTGACCCTGATAGTGATGATCTCTATTACAAATGGGATTGGGGTGACGGAATTAATACAGACTGGGAAGGCCCCTATCCATCTGGAATACCCGTAGTTGGGAATCATTCATGGTATGGTGGAGGAGCATACGAAGTAAAAGTTAAGGTAAAGGATCCCTTTGGAGCAATGAGTGAATGGTCTGACCCACTCCTTCTTAATGTCGGCATACCCCTACTTACTATTGCGAGTCCCTCAAGCGGAATAGGCCCTATTCAGTTTACCCTTACAAACATTGGAGATGCAAATGCTGCGTTAGTTCGATGGACGATAATGGTACGAGGAGGTTTCTTAGGTCTTATCACCGATCAAGAATTTGCCACAATTGACACCTTAGATATCGATGAAACCGTTTCAATAACCTGCAAGCAGAGCTATTTTGGGCTTGGTCCTCTTGCTATTACTATTGATGCAAGTGCTCAATATACTCCTGCTACAACCGAACAGATACAAGCCTTTATCATAGGTCCTTTCATCCTTGTTCGATAAAACCCCTTTCCCTTTATTTTTTTTAAGGGATTGATTTATTCAATTGGACGACCCTGGGGACTAAATCCATGTATAGGGTCATATGGGTTAAATGCAGGATCACCATATAATGTTCTCACGTAATAGGTTGGAAGTTCTTGGTCAATTTTTTTTTCTCCTCGTAATGCTTCGCCGATACTCCAATCATCAAAAATGAGATGATCTTCAAGAGTTTCAAGTCCTGCTTCAGATCCTGTTTCTCGCGTAGCACCTATAAAGGCATTACATCCTGCATGAAGCATAGTAAGTCCTATGGATTGTGTTGGTGGGATACCATCGATGCGTCCCATGAGGCAAGCTGAACTGAGATAAAGGCTTGGTTTGGGGAATATCCAATTTCGAACATGTGCCACATCTATTGCTGTGTTATAGAAATCAAGACCATATAATGAGGGGGTATACCAGAACCAGTCACCATGACCAAGATATTCGATATAGTTAGCCCCAGTATAAGCCTTTAACAAAGTAGTTAGTTGTCGACTGTTTCTGAGGTCTCCATAGACGCGTGCATCAAAACCATTTTTTTGTAATTTCAGGGCATAGGGTATCTGATGAAACAGTCCACCGGTTTCTCCGAATCCTTCACCAAATATGAAGCTGAATCGATTATGCCATGAGGAATCTGATGGCTGTCCAACAATGTGTTTATAGAAAAAGGTGCGTGAGAGAAGCACTGAAACGTCGGAAATATTCCATCCAATGATTCGACCGATAGATAATGTATTATTTAATCCATAGGGGTTATCTGAGGGTAGTCCTTTTTCGGTTAGTCCTGGTTGGGATGGTCCATAATAATATTGTGGAATCATATTTGAGTCACCAAGGAGTGCTAGCCAGGCAGGTCCATTGAGAAATGACTCTAGTAGTCCATTGGTAGCGAGGTTGTTTAGAGTTTTATTGAGGTGTGAAAGAATAAGCCGGACTTTCATGTTTGAATAATTTTGGAGTGATTCTGAGTACCATGGTCCAGCTGCGGTTCCTATCGCAAGATCCGCATACGGTGTATCGGTTAATGAATAGCTACTGTTTGCAAGAATTAAGCCGCCATGTGCTGCTGTGAGATATGGTGCAAGGATTGAAAGATTGGGTATCAATGGGTCATGTGCTGATGTCCTTTGTGTTATGTTACAGTTGATGGTTATTTTTACGTTAAGTCGTGATATTCCTCGGAGTGAGAAGTATCCTCCCTTGAATCCATGATATGCCTTGATTTTTATTGTATAATTCCCGGGATGATGATAGGCAACGGTTGTGATTTCTGCTAGTTGTGGTTGATTGGCAAAACTTGAGGAGTATGCAACTGTGTTTTGATGTGGATCAAGTAGCGTTAGGTATAGAATCGGATGATCGGAAAAGAGATATGACCATATTGTTTTTTTTGGTGTTGCAGTGATGGTTACGTGAATTTGTTGGAGGCCAGTTGGTAGGTTGAATATGTGTTGATAGGTATCAGTACCTGAGAGAGTTATTGTCTTTCCAAGGAGTGTTAGTTGTTGATTTTCTAACATAACAGTTTGGATTGTTTTGTTATGGTTTTGAGTAATAGGTGGTATCGTATCGGCTGGGTTGGTTATAGTGAGGTAGTGTATTTTTCCAAACTTGGAGGAAATAAGGTCGATGATATAGGTTTGAATGGCTTGTTCGGTCGGGAGGTGGATCTTCTGAATATTTTGTAGGTTCGGGTTGATACCTCCGATGAGGATTACTGTGGTGATGTTGAGGTTTTGGAGGGTGATATTGATCTCCTCCGTATTGTTTGCATAGAGTAATGGGGGAATGTTGTGATATGAAGCGATAGGGCTTGCTTGGAGGTTTAGTTGGTATTTTGAGGGGGAATACGGGAGAAGTAGTGCGGTGGATGCTTGTGTGAATGTATGATATGCTGCTGCTATTGCTACTTCTGGGGGATTTCCGGGTAATGTTGTTCCTGAGTAATTGGTAGTACAAGTTGTTCCGAGGGAGAGGATAGTTGAGGTACTGTTGAGGTATTGGTGCAGGAAGCGTTGTTGGTTGGGTTGTAGTGTGTTGTTATGATGGATTAGTAATGGTATGAGTCCAGATGTGTTTGAGGGGGTATACCAACAGGCGAGTGCTGCTCCGATGATGCCAAAATAGGGATCTGTATCTGGGATGAGTATGAGGTCTTCTATTGGTTTTCTTTCAGTATATGTATTGATGGGGGATGGTATGATTGGAGATGATTTTGCAGTTAGTGGAGGGGGTGTTGTTACCAAGAGCTGAATTGTTAGAAGGGTGAGTATCAGAATGGTTGCCAAGATTTTTTTCATTATGTTATTATAATTATTAATGGTTAAAAACATTTGGTTTTGTTCTGATCTAATTATAAAAGATTTATATAATACCTCAGCTTATTAAAGAGTAATAGGGGAATCTAAATATGAAACTAAAACTCTACATTACCGCACTATGTACTTGTATACTATTTTTAAGCATATATGGCTCAATTAGCGCCACATCAAATCAAACAAATATTATCTCGGATGGTATGACAATTCCAGATAATAATGCTGAAATATATTATGAGTTGCAAGGAATACTTAATACTAATGGATATAATAATTATTATTCAAATGAACAGGTTCTTTTCGATGACTACGAATTGGGTGATATCATATGGCAATATACACTAACGATATATGATCCTAGTCCAAAAGCAATAGCACCAATTCCTGATGTAAATAATGATGGAATCGATGATGTTATTGTATGTTCCGAAGATGATTATGTCCGATGTTTTGATGGAAGTGCGATAGGAACAGGCAGTATTTTATGGGAACATAATATATATTCAGGAGATGTCTATAATCAAAATGGACTAGATATAATCAATGATGTAGATAGTGATGGATATAAAGACATCGTAGTCGGTGCTGCATGGGGTGCACGACTTATACGTTGTATTTCAGGAGATAGTGGAACAGAGATATGGACACATGACACCCATGAATATGGTAGTGGAGGCTGGGTGTATATGGTTAATTCAAGCTATGACTATGATAGCGATGGTATACTAGATGTTTTGGCAGCAACAGGTGATGATTCATCTGATACCGGACCTAAGAGAGTGTATTGCCTTGATGGAGAAACCGGTATTTCTATATGGGAGCGACCTTTAGGTGGACCCGTATTTTCTGTTATTGGTGTAGAGGATTTTACGGGTGATGGACACCCAGATGTGATAGCAGGGTGCTCAAATAATGCTGAAACGATCGGATATGCAAAAGGTATAAATGGTGATACTGGGGCTGAAATCTGGTCTTTTGCAACCCCGGGTTCGTCAGTCTGGGCGCTCGAACAAATTGATGATATCACAAGTGATGGAATTAAAGATGTAATTATTGGAGATTTTAGTGGTAATATTTTTGGTCTGGATGCAACAAATGGTAATGTTGAATTCAGCAAATCTATTGGTTGTTCGGGATGCTGAACAAATGGAGGCAATGGTAATTGAAGATGGTAACATAGAGATAAGGGGCACATTAAGTATAGATAGTCTAGCCCAAGGAACAG
>JAHJFH010000038.1 GCA_018824925.1 Thermoplasmatota archaeon | reverse complement strand
TTTTTTAGTAAAATAATTCGTTCAGTTCTTACATTTCTTCCGTGATGTTTTGTTCCCTAATTATGACAATTTCGTTGGTGAACGTGGTTATTAAAAAGTGTTTGGAGACTGGTATAAATCAGTGGGAATCGGTGTTGTAACCAATTCTATAAAAAGCTGTGACAATACGGCATTCTGACAGTAAGAGTCCCCCAGTCACTCTTGGCTCCACTGGTGTCTTTGGCTTTGGTATTCAGTTACAAATGGTATATAGTACGCCTTGTGGATTGGTTGTGATATTTTGGTTATCGTGATGTGTATGATAGTTTATCGATATCTTTTTATATCATGTGATATATTATTATATCAGGTGTTATTTTAATGTATCAGCAATTTAATCGGTATAAAATACTGGAGATGTTCTTCAACACACCGCATAAACACTACCAACTTCGAGAACTCTCACGATGTACTCATATCTCTTTACCCTCAATTAAAAACCATGTTGAAGCTCTTCTAAACCAAGATCTCATCAAGAAAAAAAGAGGTGGGGTCTACACAAGCTATATCGCTTCCTACTCTCCACTATATCGACTGTTGAAACGAAATGATTTATTACTTCGTTTAGAAACATCAGGGTTTCTCAGAGCTGTTACAGAACAGTGTACACCGAATTGTGTTGTCCTCTATGGAAGTGCAGTTCAAGGAGGTGATGATGAACGAGGAGATGTAGACATATTTATTCAAAGTATGCCACAACCAATACCGCTAGAAAAGTATGAACCACAGATCTGTCGTAAAATAAGTCTTTTATTTGAACCCGATATTAGGAAATTAAGTACTACGTTGAAAAATAGTTTAACAAATGGTATTGTGCTTTACGGGTATCTCAAGGTGCTATCATGATTGATTGGGATGACTGTCTTGATTATAAGGTAAAAAAGGTGCGGGAAAATCCTGAGCAGGCACACGCGTTGGTTACACTTGCGTATCGGAGACTTGATTCACTTAAAAAAAGACGAAAGGATGAGTATCCTCAGCTCCTCATTGAATCATATTATGAGGTGATTAAAGAATATATCACTGCATTATTAGTATACCATGGTTTCAAAAGTTATAGTCATGAATGTCTCATAGCATTTTTACAGGCGTATTACCCAGATATTTTTGATGAATCTCAACTTCAGTTTCTCGATAATTTACGGAAATTACGAACCGATATTCAATATCGAGGCAGAGATGTCGCTGATGATTATCTATTACGAAATCAAAAAACCTTGGAAACCATCCTTACCATTTTAGGTACTATTATTAAGAATGAATTCGGATAATCTAGTATTAGGGTACGATCCCTACGTACTTGTCCTAAGCTCACCAGGGAGCCGTCATCCGTTCAGCAGGACTTACTCGTACATTGATAAATATAGAGAACGTGGTAAATAAGGTTTTGTTACAATACATTATATTCTTTACAACTCAGTGTATTTCCTCTAATATAAATTGCCCAGAACCAATTGTAATAGTACAATTGGCTAACTTAATTATTTTAAAAATATTTGTAGGATACTATACAGTAGTGGGAATCTTTGTTGTAACTAATTCCAAAAAAATGTATAGGAATATGGCATACGTAATATGAGGAAGCTCTTCTTAAATTACATTCGTTATATTGTATAACGAATTTGTAATAATTTGTGTACAATGATTAAGGACTACTACGAGCACACCCTATTAATGATTCAATAATAAAACGTCTAAACTTAATGATCACATTAAGTAGTATTGTCTATGAAACCGTACATTATCTTTCGTTGTCAGGCTTTATTATAAAATTGGTGGATTATAAGTTATAAATAAAAAAATCGTTCTTTTAATAATCATTACAATTGACAAAATTTTTTAGTAAAATAATTCGTTCAGTTCTTACATTTCTTCTGTGATGTTCTGTTCCCTAATTATGACAATTCCGTTGGTGAACGTGGTTATTAAAATAATTAGTATTTTGCATATCGCTCTCAATGTAGATATAGTATAATACTCGAAGATGCAGATGTAAAGAATATAGGTCGTGCTGAGAACTAACTCTGATTTTCAATTATTGAAGGGATTAAAGAAATCAAATAATATTTGAGGGAATCGACATTGAGCTTCGGTTAAGAATATCCTGGAGTAACTAAGGGAGGTTAATAAGCAGTTGGTAAAGCAATGGTATTTTTGGAGTATTGTGAGTAAAAGGTCGTACTATTGAGATATCGATTTACCCCGGAAATTATATCGTACCAAGGAGTATCACGAATAACACACCTGCCATTAACGAAAAAATTGTGCTATGGCTCCAAAGTTTCCTTTGTTGACTATATGCCATGGGAATTAGTTCATCAGCTGAAATATAAATCATCAATCCTGCTGTTGCGGCGATAACTATTCCTACAATTTCTATGGGCATATTTTTAAAAAGAATATAGGCAATAAGAAACCCGATAATTAGAGGTATAGCTGTTGATGCGGAAACTAAAAATGATCTCAACTTCTTCTTTGTGAAATAATAATATGGTGCACTAGTACAGATCCCCTCGGGGATATTGTGAACAGCTATAGCTATGGAGATACTGAGAGTAACATTGAAATTAGTAACTGTTCCTGTCGCCATTGCCATGCCCTCTGGAAAATTATGCATAAATATGCCAAGTAAAAGATATACTGCTGTTCTTTGTATATTTCTACCTTGTTCTGGAATGCAATAGCTGGGATGTACATGTGGAATTATTCTATCAAGGGTGTACATCAATATTGAACCGATGATAATCCCTATACTGCATAACCATATTGATGAAAGTTCTATGCTCTTAGGTATTAAATTTAAGAAAGATATTGTTAGCATAACTCCTGCTGCAAATGCTAACATATTATAGAGGGTTTTGAAAAACCCCTCATAGAAACCTCTATATGATCATCAACCATTCCTCATACATAAGGAGTGAGGGATGATGAGTTTTAACAAATTTATTCTCAAGCAACAGTATCAA
>JAHJFH010000234.1 GCA_018824925.1 Thermoplasmatota archaeon | reverse complement strand
CCAGCATTTCTTCTGTAGGATCTTTCGTCCAGATCGGCGTTTTTTTATCTGATTCCCAGATGAGCTTCCAGAATTCTTGTTTTCCTTCATAGTAGTGATCATCGACTTTTTCGATAACACGACGAATAATGCGATCAATATAGTTATTTCGTAAGAATTCTTCTGATACATCCGTAAGCGTAAGAATGACCGTGGTACCCCTAATATCAAGTTGTGCAAAAGGGATGGTAACTGGTTTAAGGGGTGGTCGTTGCAGATCGAAAGTAATTTGATATTGATCAATGGTAATATTTCTTATACCCAGATGATGTGTTTTTCCATAGTGTTTACTCAGGGCGTTTTTTATCTGTAAAAGTAGGTTATGTGGACGAAGCGTTCCTGTAGATTCAAGGGAGAGATGGAGTATGTTTTTTTCAATTTTTTCTCGATGTATGAGAAGTTGATCATCTTTTTTAAGTTTAAACTGAGTTTGTGGTAATGTTTCAAGAAATGTATCGAATTCTTTTTGAAGCTTGTTAATGTTGGTGCTAAAGGTGTAGCTGGCAGATAATATGAATCTCATGGACGGGAGGAATATAGTCTTGGTCTACTTAATCCTTATTCACTATTTTTTCTGCTATTGAAAGGCAGGCAAGATAATCATCAAGACTATGAATTAATGACGATAGGGTGTTTGCAGATATTGATACCTTCAGTTGATTATTTTTCTGTTGTGTTTGTACATAGGATTCATCATCAACTTCTAGGCTTTGTAGGAGTTTTTTAACCTGTTTTTCGGAGGGATATGTAATCGTTATCTGACAGGCGATTTTCATATGTTTTCACCTAGTTGTTGTGTAAGAATGTCCTCAACTTGTTGTAAAAATTCTGTTTCTTTTTCATGGTTGATGGTTGCCCCAGCAGCAATTTTATGTCCACCACCAAATCCGTTAAACTGTTGTGCGACGGTTTTCATGGCTAATCCCAGGTCAAGTCCTTTGGATACTAATGCTTGTGTTCCACGACAGGAGATATGGAGTTCACCATCTTTTCGTGCTAATGAAAGTAATGGTTTTTTCCCGCCTAAGACATAATTGATGCCACTACCAGCGACTACTCCCCCCAATGATGATGAGTCAGAGAAAAAATAGTAAAAGGAGGCGGTTTCCTTAACGCCTTCATGAGCTAGGTCATGTAACGCAGCAAGTATTTTTGTTTTATAATCCTGTTCTACCTGCATCGCCTCGGGAATATCATTCTGATTTCCTATACTTATTGATAATCCTAAACTACGAAATCCGTTTTTTCCACAGGCATCAAAGAGATCTGCCAATCGTTCTAATTCATATCCAAATGATGGTGCGTAATATCGTGTTCGAAATACAATATCGATGATGTCAACAGGGACCTGGGCATCTAATAATCGCAGCATCAATATTGAATTCAATAATTTTGTTTGATCGTTTGAAAGCGTATCTGGTTTGTTATTTCCTGAAAGGCCAATCGTTTCTAGCAAATTTTTGATGGCAGTGGAATCCCCTGAGAGACCTTTATAGTATGGATCGATAGAATAGTACAACGCATCGGCTACTGTATTACCATAGAGTTTACTGCCTACTCGCATTGATAATAAATCATGTTCTAAGGCATTGTCAAGCACGGTTTTATTATATCCCCGTAGCCCACCAATGTGTTGTTTATCACCGATAGCTCCTACTAAGGCTAATGGTGCCAACCGAATATTATCTGGATGTAATGCTTGAGTAAATGCAAAGCTTATTGTTGCCCCGCAGGCCTCATAATTTCCATCAAGACCGCAGGTATTTGCGTTTATTTGTATGATTTCTTTGGTTTTTGATTTGCGAAGAAATTGATGATGATCTAGAATGATGCAGTTGGTTTTGAGCTGTTCAACCAGTTCAATCTGTCCACTACCCATATCAGAAAATAGTATGAGCGGGTTTTTCTCAGCAGCTAACCGTTCGAACCCTCGATCGAAAGGATTTCGCATTAATGATGCATGGAAATCATAACCTGCTGCATATAATGCTTGACACAGGATTCCAGCTGCAGAAATCCCATCAGCATCATAATGAGATATAACCCGAATACGTGAACCAACTGGTACCTCATGTAATAACGAGACGGCATCAGTACATAGTGTGGGGAGATCATCTGGCATAAGAGAATAAGAAATGAGGACCATATACTAAAAGAATGTGTCCTCTACCCATTTTTTTTTATTATTCAAACATGAGTTTTGCTTGACTTGGTGTATATTTCCAACCTGCAGGTAATCGTTCGTTAGCATGGTAATACTTGGTTAGCCGGCGAATTTTTGATTCAATTAACGCCATATTTCGTTTGTTATGCAAATCTTTTCGATTGATATCCAAATGTTTTTTGATTCGTAACGCCCTTCTGATGAGGTTCTGTAAATCCTCTGGAATCTCGGGGCTTAACTTATTACTCTCGAGAATTCGAGAGATACGTTTACCTGTTGCGATTTTTACATCTGGTACTGCATATTGATCACGCAGTATCATCCCAATTTCACTTGTGGTTTTCTCTGATTTAGCAAGTTCTAGGATTCGTGCTTCGGTTTCACGAGGGTTTAAGGCACTCCATTCTGGATGTGTTTCTCGAATGGGATGGGTTGAACCGGATTTGCCTTTTCGACGTGCATGGATTCGTGCCATTTATGCAAACTCCCTATCGTTATTGGGAAATGCCCATATACGCTTATAATATTTAAACATAAAGGTTAGAAACTTTAAATCTCATCTCAATTTTCTAATAATTTATAACCGTAATATAATTTAATTAAGCGTAGAAAAGTTTATTTCAAAATTTTAAATACAATATTTCTATAGAATGCCTGAAACTAAACTTTCGAAATCGAATCTATCTGCAGTTTTAGATGAGATGACAGAAGATCTGGAAACTATCATCAAATATGTAGAAAAAAAGATAGAAAAAGGAGATATTGAAACTCAGATTGATATAAACACTTTGGTTAATAAAATCCAATATGCCACCTATGGGGCTGAACCATTATCACTTATTTATGCCTCATTAAAATATATTTCAAAATTCAAAGATGAAGCATTAGAACTAATACATGATGAACAACAGTAACAATCAGCAATTATAGACTAACTAAATTACTAGAGAAAATTTTGTTTTATTTGACTTCTTTAAATCGTTTTCCCAGTTTTGTCATCACTTTTGGTAACGTGGTATATTCCATATCGGCCATCGGTAAGCGATGTGGTTCAAAGGGACCATGACGGCGCATATAATCGGTTATTTCCAATGCTCGTTGTCGGGTATAATCAAATGCGATATCAGCAAATAGATCAACGGGTTGGGTCAGTTTCCCATTTTTCATCTGAAATCCTAAGGCAATCACTCGTGGAGGTCCATCAAATCGTGTACATTGAGCATCTTTTACCGAAACAGGCATCAATGGCCCATTATGTGATCCTCGCATCCACCCCGATACCAAATGTCCTAATGAAAAACCCTCGAGAACCTCCCCAAGAGCAGGTAGACCTGATTGGGCTCGAACAACACCAGCGGGATCGTCCTTACCAACATATTCCCCAGCAATCTGATATAACTTTTCTGTTGAGATCACGGCAACTGGTTCTGATTCAGGGAGTTTTGAGGTTTTCTTTGGAAAAACACGTTTAATGACAAAGCGTGATTTCGCACCAATTAATGCCAATAAATCATAGAGTTCCTCAGGTGTTCTTAATAGCACATGTTTATGTTCTAAAATATCCCATACCTCAAAATTAAACCCATCATGAATTGATGGATCAATGATTAATCCAGCGGTGTTAAATGGATCAGCAAAAATCTTGAAAATAGGAAGATTAAATGCCCCTGGCTCTGTCTTATCCATCATAAAAGCAACGATTGGCTCAGCCTTTCGTTCAGTAAATTCCATTTCCGCAACACCAGGTCCCATGCCCTTAATGTTACCAGAAAATGCATCACAGAGCAAATCTTGTCCTGCACCGTACAATCCAAGCTCACTTGCCCGTTCCGTGGCTTCACAAAACGTGTCCCACGCCAGATTATGGATTTCTTTTGCATCCACACCATTTTTATGGGTCATGATTAACTCAAGATCATCACCACAGTTTGTTACATGATAATCAATGATCAACTCAGACACCTGTGCGTCACGGAGTTTAATAGCAGCGATTTCTTTCAGATCAGGATGCACTAATGCATGACCGGGCCATCCACCAACGTCAGCTTTGATAATACTAAAGGTAGTTTTCATACTTCGCCTCCTGGTGTACGGTATCGATATAAGATATTTAAACAATTTGGCAATATATTTAGAAAACTATGATTTTTATTTTTACGATGCGAAGTTAAAAAAACTTTTATCGAGAGTATCATTAATTTGATGAATTCTTCCTAGATATGAAATATTTTACTAAATTTGGGAGAAGTATAATATTTATTCCAATAACTTTGACATTAGAATATGATATTTAATATTCCATGCCAATAATAACAACTATAGAAATATAGCAGATTGTAGTATCGAATTAAAAAAAAAGAAAGAGGGTATGTAATTTTATTAAATGACTAAAAAGAGGAATACAAACGCTTCTTGGTCCTTGGTATCAACAGAATACGGTGTATCATCAATGTAGATTGATATTAATATTTTTCCAAAACCTATGATAAATCCTGATGAGATGCTGGTATAATCACCAGCAGGAATATTAGCTACAACGCCCGTGGAATATTGCCCAGTTATTAGAAAACCACCTGATATGCTGACTTCATAGGCTACCTCATCAGCATCTCGATCACCTGAGTTGCTTACTATGGCGTTGGTTTTCAATAGACCTCCAGTGATTGATTCTATTTCCAAAATTGGTTCTCCCATATCAACCGTCAATGGCTCAGACCAGTTAGATGAAATATCATAAATGT
>JAHJFH010000233.1 GCA_018824925.1 Thermoplasmatota archaeon | reverse complement strand
ATTTCATCCCTGGAAAAAACCTCTACAACAGACAACGATACCTCGCTATCCGCATTTTTACTGCAAACCTTATCACTATAGGAAAATCAAGAAATCCTCTCTTCTTGATTTTTTTCATCATCGAGGATTTCTACATCCCCATCTGCTGAAAAAATCCAAATAGGTAATGAAACAGAACCCCATCAACAGCATATGCTTGTCCGTCTTTCAAGCGATCTAGAGTTGACTGACCTTCCTCGAAATACCGAAATCGTTGCTATAGCACCAAATCAATGGATTGATGTAATTATAGATGCAGAACAATTAATAGAATTTATACAACAAGGAATTGCGTATGGTATTCAAATTCCTGATGTTCAAGCATATTTAAACACCATTCGCGGGTCATATCATACCCTAGCCCAAATGGAATCAATGCTGCTGGGGATAGCAAGCTCGTATCCCTCCATTACATCGCTCTATAGTATTGGTACCACCTATGAAGGTCGTGATATTTGGTGTTTAGAAATATCAGATAACCCCGGTATAGATGAGGGTGAACCAGGAATACTTTTTATGGGTGTTCATCATGCACGTGAATGGCCCACACTTGAGATATGCTTACACATAGCTGATGAACTGACAAGTGGATATGGTAGCAATCCAACTATTACTAATCTTATTGATAATCGACGGATTTGGTTGATTACCTGTGTTAACCCAGATGGGTATTATTATTGTCATGATTTAGGAAATGATTGGCGAAAAAATCGCCATTATTTTTCGGAGTTTGATAGCTATGGTGTTGATTTAAATCGTAACTATGGTGGTGCTTCGAATGGCAACATCAATGGAATATGGGGTTCTGTTGGAGGCGCTTCGGTGACCCATAAATCAAATCAGGAGGTATATTGTGGACCAGGTCCATTTTCGGAGTTAGAGGCACAAGCTGTTCGCAATCTGTATTTACAGAATGAGATTTGTGCAACAATTACTTGGCACACCTATGGGCAGTATGTCCTGTGGTCATGGAGTTATGAATACCCTGATGCCCCAGATGGAGCGTATCTTGCATCTGTAGGTATTCAGATAGCTTCAGCGATTACACGGCAGAGTGGTTCTGGGAGTTATACAGCACAACAAGGTTCAGATTTATATCCCACAACTGGCGACACAACAGATTGGGTTTATGGTTATCATCATTATATTTTGGGACGTCCAAGTTTTGCATATACCATTGAAGCATGTGAGACCTTCCATCCATCAGAATCATATCTTGATCAGGTGGTTGCTGAAAATTTTGATGGTGCTTTAGTCTTATTACAGGAAGCAGAAAATATCCGCGATACAGTATCATCACGAGTTCTGCCTCCTGAGATTGATGAAATGATCACTGATTCTGATGGTAATTATAGTATTTCCTGGGTTGAAAAAAATCCTGATGCTATGCCCACAAAATTTCAACTGGATGAACTATCAGCACTTAGTTTTGTTGAAGATGATGCTGAATCGACTATGAGTTTGTGGTTTTGCGAGGGATTTACCTCTTCAACAAAAAGGGCTCATTCAGGGACACATAGCTATAGATCAGCATATCTGAATGAGGAGACGTCTGCAATAACGTCGACAGAACCATTCTTGGTTTCTGATGGTATGATACTTTCATTTTGGTGTTGGTATGATATTGAGGCTAATTGGGATTTTGCGTTTGTTGAGGTTAGTACGAATGGCAGGATTTATGATATTCTTGATTCGTTCACTGGTACATCTGGTGGATGGGTAGAGAAACAATATGATTTGAGTGCCTATGCTGGGAAATCCATTGTTTTTAGATTTCGATATACCACCGATGCCAATACACTTGAGGAGGGGTTTTATATCGATGACATATCACCATTACCTTCCTACGCATCGATTACCACGCTTTCTGATATAATTACAAATCATTCATTTGAGGTAAACGGTCGACCCGAAGGCGTTTATTATTATCGGGTCCGCGGGTTTAACTCAGGCCGTGGATGGGGTGATTTTAGTTTATTAGAAGATATCGAAGTTGTTGAGAGCTATAATCAAGCTCCTGAGATTCCTTCTATAGAAGGAAATGCGCGAGGTAAAGCAGGCATTGAATATAGTTACGTTTTTACAACATCTGATCTAAATGACGATTCTATATGGTATTTCGTTGACTGGGGTGATGGGTCTACCAGTGGGTGGATGGGTCCATTTAACTCTTCAGAATCAATGGTTCTTACGCATACGTGGGTGGAACGGGACACTTATACTATTCAATGTAAGGCCAAAGATACCTTTGATGCAGAAAGTAACTGGGGTACATTAACTGTTCAAATGCCGTATATTAAAATATTTTCTCTTCAGATATTATCGTGGTTAATCCAACGTTTCCCTTTATTGCAACGATTATTTTTCTTCTAATACTTTTTTTGCCCTTTTTTTTAATTAATGAAGAGTAATGATGTTTGGGTATCTTCAGCCATTTTTCGTTTTACATCTTTGGCAAATGGATAAAAGAGATGTTTTTTCTTTTGTTCACGACCGATGATAACAAGACGTGCGTTTAGACGAGCAGCTTCTTTTAACGTTTCTTTTTCTAATCCACCTTTTATGAGATGTACAAGGAGTTTATTTTTTTTCATTTCTTTT
>JAHJFH010000037.1 GCA_018824925.1 Thermoplasmatota archaeon | reverse complement strand
TGTGAGGTCTGAATTGCTTCGAGACCTACAACACCAAATCCCATAACAAAACCTAGTAGTATACCAAATAAAACTCGATAAGATTTCCATTCTTTCATGGTTACACCTACGACAATAGCAGATGCTAAAACTAACCCAAGAAAAAAAGCAGCGGAATACGTCGGATAATTTTCACGAAAGGGACCAATTATATTTGCTAAGAATACAAAAGCCGATGCAATACCAAGTATCAAAGGAATTAAAAAATTAAAGTGAATCGAAAGAACTAAATCCCATGATTTTCTAAAATATTTTTTATTAAAAAAACCCTTAAAAAAATACATAATAACTTTTAGATTTATAGAACGAATGGCCTCTATCAAATTTTCATATATACCTGTTATGAATGCAACGGTACCACCAGAAACACCGGGAACAATATCAGCGGCACCCATAGCTACTCCCTTAAGAAACAGTATCAGCCACGGCCATTGCAATTTACCTGTTGATTTCAGTCGGTCACCCACCTACCCGAAAGCAGCAATGTCATAAAAAATTACTTACAAAATGTAGTAATATTTTTCCCAAATCCCTTATTGCCAATGAACTCATTATCAGAAATAATCATTGTACCCCGTGACATCACATCACTTGGAAAGATTCCATGCCATCCTTCAAATGGCGACCACCCACATTTCGTGTGTAATGCCTTGGCAGAAATCTCAACAATATTGTTTAAATCAAAAATACAAAGATCAGCATGATACCCAATAGCTATCACCCCTTTAGGAATTCGAAGAAGCTTTGCGGGATTTCTACAAATAAGATCTATGACGCGAGATAATGCAAATTGACCACGTTTTACGGCAGCTAATAATAAAGGATACATAGTCTCAACTCCAGGCACACCAGATGGAGCAACAGATAATGACTGTGATTTTTCACTAAAAGTATGTGGCGCATGATCAGATTCGAAAATATCAATCATTTTATCATTAACTGCGTTGAGTAAAAATGATTGAGCCTCAGCAGCCCTTAATGGAGGATTCACCTTAAAAAAAGTGGGTTGTCTAATACATAAATTCTTATGTAGAAATACGTGATGTGGTGTGACACCAACAGTTACTTTTTTTGAACGCTTTTGTAAAAGAGTAAGCGCCTCTTTTGAGGAAATATGACAGAAATGAAGGGCAATATCCTGCATTTGTTGTAGTTTTAATAAATCTTTTACTGCTTGGGTCTCGCAGATAATAGGTCGTGCATTAAAATGATCGTCTAAATTGTTTACACATGGATCTTTTTTAAAATATCGTGGATCTTCTGCATGAACTAGTAGGACGGAAGAAATATTGGCCATCGAATGAAAAACCTCCGGAATAATGGCAGGATCACACCCTTCAGATCCAGTCGTTTCACTAAGATACAGTTTAAATCCACACGCATATCTATTTAGACGATGGAAAACTTGGCTATTATTTGTGGTAATTCCTGCAAATAATCCGTAATCAATAATCGATTTTGCTTGTGCAATTTGATTTTTTTCTTTTATATGAGCAACTGTTCCAGTAAATGGTTTTGAATTAGGCATATCACATATACATGTAATTCCACCATATGCTGCTGCTCTAGTTCCGAAATAAAAATCTTCTTTATCTGGAAACCCGGGATCTCGAAAGTGCACATGAATATCAATGCCACTCGGTAAAATTATATTTTTATCAGAGAATGTTTTTTTTGGTGCTCCATCAAGATTATTTTTTATTTGGGTAATTATACCATCGGTTATCCCAATGCAACATTTCGCTAATCTATTATTTATAAAGGCAGTTCCTTCAATGATTTGATCCATCAATATGCCTCTCCATTATCGTTCCCTTTGGAATTTGTTCGGTGAAAATCTGACCAGAGAATCTATAAATGTCAGTCAAAGTATCAAGCCAAGCATCAGCCGGGAGCCCAGCTTTCATGCAAGTTTGTGATAAAAATTCAACAATATCCCAGTGTTGTTCAATCGGGACTTGTGGCAATAATAAGCCTTTATAAAATCCTTGTTCTGCGATTAATCCATGTTTTCCAATTGTTATTTTATTTGAGTACTCCTTTGGATTTTGTATCAGTATTTTTTCGGGTGGTGTTAATACCGTGATTTCAACTATTATTTTATCGATCTCTTTAGGCCGTAATGGTGGAAATCGTGGATCATGTGTGACAGACTGGGTTGCTTCGGTAAGTGCCTTTTTAAGGGTAAGTATAGGTGTTGGGATGCCAACGCATCCACGTAAGTGCTGGTCAGGATATGTATGGAGGGTGACAAAAACCCCTAATTTGGTGTTAAAAATTGGTGTCAAAGAAGGAGATGCTATCTGAATTTTATTTAAATATTGCTGAAGGATTGATCGGGAATACTGAACTGCTTTGCGGCCGTCGTCAAGGGTTAGCATCGTGTGTTGAATGAAGCAGGTAATTAAAAAAGGTATGTGGGTAGATAAAAGTCTACCCTATCGAGTACTTATCGTTCTTCTTTGGTTAAGCTGATATCATATGTAATGTTGGGTATTTCGGTTGTAATTACTAATTGTGCGGAGTAGGTATAGGTAATGTTCTGATTGTTTTCGGTAAGGGTCTCATCGATTTTGACTGTATAGGTACCTGGTTTTAGTTCTGCACGATAGTTACCTTTTTCGTCAGATATGGTTGTCGAATATTGAGCGGTGTTATTCTCTACCTGAGATGCGGGTTGGAAAATAATGCTCATATTTGCTTTTTGAGCGTTATTATATCGGGTTGTTCCGGTTATGGTTATTGATTCCTTTGTAAGGTCGAGATTATAGGTTTGAACACCTTGTCCTTTAATTAAGGTAAGATCGCCACTGAAGCTAAAGATTCCTTCTTCAACTGTGAAGTCAATAGTGACGTTGTATGCACCTGGTAGTAAATTCGCGGTGTATGAACCAGTTGTTGAAGAGGTGACACTTACTTCTTCTGCAGTATTATTAACCAGTCGAGTATCCGGACTGAAGGTAATTCGAATACCACCAATAGGCATAGTATCATGACGTGTTATTCCTCGAACAGTTATTGGTGCCAAAGATAATGATAAGTTCTGTGAGAGGGTCGTGTTTTCAATTAAGGAAATATCTTGTTCAATGATATAATCAAGGTATCCAGTGTTTTTATTTTCTTTTGTTGCATTAAGTGTGTAGAGTCCGGGTATCATATCAGCGAAACCATACTTACCGGTTGTATCTGTTTTGACTTGTTTTACTTCCATCGTTGTTCCTTCAAGAGTAGTATAGAGCAATTGAACAGAGACGTCAGTGGTTTCCTCTCCAGTGTCGTATTTAGCGTTGCCATTAGCATCGATATAGGTTATTCCTTCAATTGCAGCTGGTTGTGGTTTCTGGATATCATAGGTATTATTACCCGAAGTAACAAAGAGATAATTTTCATGTATAATAAAATCATTGAGGCGGGCGCGGATTACATAGATTCCTGGAAGTAATCCCTCAGCAGTATATACTCCTGAAGCATTTGTTGCTAGTATTTTGAACTCACCAGTATCTATAGGTTGTCCTGATTCATCAAATTCAGTAATTTCTATTAGAGTTACTTCTACATCACTTAATGGTAGATCGTTTGAGCTGTTGAATGATTCAGAAGCATTGTCGAGGTTTTCATATACTATTCCAGTTACGCGAGCGGGTTCAATGGTAATATTACCAAGTTCTCGAATAAAGGCCCCCTTTCTCATCGCTTCCTCATCCGATATTGGTGCAAATAATGGATCTTCTGTACTGTTCAAAGTGATAGTTTTCATTATAAAAGCATTAGCTCCCAGTTCGGTATTTCTTCGTAGTTGTACTGATATTTCTCCACCGGGGGCAATTAAAGAAAACGAACCATTTGCATCTGTAGAAACGGAATCATGATCAATACCAAAGGTGGTACCAAAGTACGAAATATCTTTTTGAATAACTACCTCACAGTTATAAGAAGCATCATTGAAACGAACTGAGCCGTTGATATAAGCACCCTCATAATATTTTGCGATCACAACAGCACTTCTTCTCGTATTGAAATAAGGATATTCTGATACAAACTCTGCTGTAAAATGTTTCATACCCCAACATGGAAGTTGAAATACTTGATTTTCAAATTCTTGAGGGATATCACCAACATATGTTCGATAAAACATCGTCTTGTAATAATCAGGTTTATTCTCAGATGTTGTATCTGTAATAACAATACGTCGTCTCTCAGCATCAGTAAGTGCATTTAATTCTTCTGTTGTCCATTCATCCTCAGTACCTGGCGTTCCATCAGCATTTACTCGATAACCAACGTATTTAATCACAATAAAATCATCTTCGGCATTATATAATTTAGTACCCCCTCCGCTTCTAAGAGCATGGAGTACTAAACTCTTATCTGATAGAAATGCAAAAATATTGAATATCTGAGTATCATAGCCTTCGACACCATAGTATCGTATTGACCATCCTGTTACATCCTGAATATCATGATACAACCAGGTGACTTCTTCATCCGTAAGTGATTCATTAATTAACTGAACAATATCTTGATAAAATGCGTTCTGAGGATATTGTTCACCAACAAGAAGTTCTTTACTAAGGTCCGCATCATACTCGCTACCAATAGGTTGATGATACGATGGTGACATCTCAGGAGTAGTGATCCATAGCGCGATATCTCTCGTTGCATTTTGTCCTAAATGCTTGGTAAAGACTTCAGATACTTCTGCTGAAACCTCATTATTATTTTCCTTCACATTTCCCTCAAGTAATCTCGTAATTAAAACCGCAACACCCTCTTTTTCACTTTTAGCTGTATGAAAATTTGATGCGGGTGGTATTCCATCCTGGAAGTTATCCGCAACAGTAGGATG
>JAHJFH010000232.1 GCA_018824925.1 Thermoplasmatota archaeon | reverse complement strand
CGTTTTAATTGTTGATAAACGGATTTCATCCCGTCTTATTGAACCTGTTTCTATTGAAAAGATATTTATTATTGATGACCACATCGGTTGTGCGACCTCAGGTCTTGTTGCAGATGCACGAGCTTTAATTGATCGTGCGCGGTTGGACGCTCAGATCAATGAAATTACATACAATGAAAAAATTCAAGTACAAACACTTGTAAAACGTATATGTGATTTTAAACAAACCTATACGCAATATGGTGGTGTCAGACCTTTTGGTACCGCCCTACTTATCGCAGGTTGTGATGAGACGGGTGCCCGGCTTTTTTCAACTGATCCTTCTGGTGCACTGATGGAATATAAAGCAAGTAGTGAAGGTTCTGGTCGTACTGGTGCTATGGCCTATTTCGAGGAACATTATAAAGATGATTTAACCGGTGATGAGGCTATTAACCTAGGCATTAATGCGCTACATAAAGGAACTGAAGGCAAATTTAATCCAGAAGCTATAGAAATTGGTATGGTAAAAAAATCAAAATCGTTTCATGTATTGACTCCAGAAAAAACTAAGGAGTATGTCCTGAAGGCTATCGGAGGCAAATAGGCGTGGTTAGTCTTGATAAAGCTGTTGTCGCTCGGTTAAAACGTGGAGAGGATCATTTCGAAATATTAATTGATCCCCATGATGCAGAAAAGATCATTGAAGGGAAAGAAGTTGATATCCTGTCAGCTCTTGCAATCGACGCAATATTTACTGATGTAAAGAAAGGGACACATGCACCGCATGATGCCCTAATCGAACATTTTAAAACCGACGCTATACAACCTATAGTCAAAGAAATTATTCTCAAGGGTGAGATTCAATTAACGACCGAGCAACGTCGAGAGATGCAAGAAAAAAAATATAAACAAATAGTAGAAAGAATTGTCAAAAATTCGATGGACCCGCAGACAAAAATGCCCCACCCCAGACAACGGATAGAATTAGCGATAGAACAAGTAGGGGTGCATATTGATCCATTCAAGCCAGTAAGTCAACAAGTTAAAATTATTTTTGAAGCACTTCGTCCAATTATACCGATTTCGATGGAACAGATTCGGATATCGGTTAAAATTCCTTCTGAATATGTCGGAAAAGGATATGGTGTAGCACGTAACTATGGTACCTTGGAACGGGAAGAATGGCAATCTGATGGATCATGGATCGGTGTCATTAAACTTGCTGCTGGTATGCAAACGGATTTTTATGATAAATTAAATGATGTTACAAAAGGTAATGTAGAAACACGAATACTTAAATAACTTTTACGAGGTTGATCATTTGATGCCTACTGATAAACGTACGCTAGTTATTCCTGGACAGATACTTGGTGATACTCGTTCACACCGAGCAGGATCTGGAACTTTTATTGCTGAAGGAAAAATCTTATCTCAACTAGTAGGAATCCTTAATATTCATGGGAACTCAATTCATGTTGTACCAATAAAAGGAAAGTATAATCCTATTGAAGGAGATTTTGTTATTGGTATCGTTGAGGAAGCTATGTCTTCAAGTTGGTTAGTGGATATTAATGCGCCGTCACCAGCATTATTACATCAAAATGAGGTTCCATGGAATGTTGATTTTGGAGATACAGAACGATATTTAAATAAAGGTGACACAATCATGGCTAAAGTTTTAAGTGTTGATGATATTAAAAAATTACAGATTACGTTAAACGATCGAAATCTCTATAAAATTAAAGGGGGTTTTATCACTGAAGTTGAGCCCACTCGCGTACCCCGTATTATTGGTAAAAAAGGATCAATGATGGCAGTAGTAAAAAAATATATCCGATGTAGGATTTTTGTTGGACAGAATGGTCGTATATGGATTGATGGAGATACAGACGATATTGAGAAAGTACGAAGTGTTATTCAAATCATTGAAGACGAATCCCTTTCATTTGGTCTGACGGATAGAATAGAAACATTATTAAAAAAAGATGCAAAGGACGTGCATGTATGAAAACAGAAGATGTTAAATTAATTGATGCAAAAGGAATTCGATTAGATGGGCGCAAAATTGATGAACTTCGCCCAATAAAAATTGAATCGGGGGTACTTCACCGAGCAGATGGCTCCTGTTATTTAGAATGGGGTGGCAATAAAGTATTTGCCGCGGTATATGGACCTCGCGAAGCAATACCACGTCATACTCAAAATCCCTTAAGGGCGATAGTGAATGCGAAATATAATATGGCTGCATTTAGCGTTGAAGATCGAAAACGACCCGGCCCTGATCGACGAAGCCGAGAAATTTCGAAAGTAATATCCGAAGCACTAGAAAAAGTGATATTAACTGAACAATTTCCGCGATCAATGATTGATGTTGCCATAGAGGTTCTCGATGCCGAAGCCGGAACACGATGTGCAGGGCTAACCGCAGCAGGTGTTGCTCTTGCTGATGCGGGGATACCCATGATAGATATACCAGTTGGTTGTGCTGCGGGAAAAATCGGTGGAAAGGTTGTCCTCGATTTAGGAAAAGAAGAAGATAACTTTGGAGATGCGGATGTTCCTCTTGGCATATCCCCACGCACAGGTGAAATTATCCTCCTTCAGATGGATGGACATTTAACCTTTGACGAATTTAACACTGCCCTAGATTATGCAATAGAGGGTTGTAATAAAGTTTCAAAATTACAAAAAGAAGCACTTTTACGAAAATATGATACTATTAAGGAGGGGAAGTAATGACCTTAGTTCCTATTATTAAACGTGATTATATTGTTAATCTAGCAAAACAGGGTAAGCGGATAGATGGTCGAAAATTTGATCAATATCGTAACATTGAAATTGAAACGAATATAATTAAAAAAGCTGAGGGTTCAGCTCGAGTAAAACTTGGCAACACCCAGGTTCTTGCTGGGATTAAAATGGATGTAGGTGAGCCATATCCAGATTCCCCTGATTCTGGGGTAATGACAACGGCAGCTGAATTGATCCCTCTTGCTTCACCCGATTTTGAGTCCGGTCCTCCACAACAGGACGCAATAGAATTAGCTCGAGTTGTTGACCGTGGTGTCAGAGAATCACAGGTTATTGAATTAGACAAACTATGTATAGAACCTGGTGAAAAAGTATGGATCGTTTTTATTGATATCCATATTCTTGATTACGATGGAAATTTATTTGATGCAGCTTCAATAGCAACACTTGCGGCGTTATCAACCACTCAAGTTCCTGCTACACGGTTTGAACTTGGTGAGGATTATCCGTTACCAATTAAAGAACCACCGATTTCCTGTACATCCATTAAGATAGATGACTTTGTCATGTTAGATCCTATCCTTGATGAGGAGGAAATTGCGGATGCACGTTTAACCGTTGCAACTGACAATAATGGCGACCTCCGTGCGATGCAAAAAGGTTTAAATGGGAGTTTTACTAGGGAGGAGATACAAAAAGTTATAAAAACCTCTCTCGATAACGGGCAAGAAATACGAAAACATTTATATAAAAATCTGGGGAAATAATATGGCAAAGAGAACTAAGAAAGTAGGAACTGCAGGCCGTTTTGGGGCACGCTATGGTGTACGATCACGATCTCAAGTGCGAAACATCGAAGAACAACAAAAAAAATATCATATATGTCCTAGTTGTGGACAGCAAAAAGTCAAACGCAGCGGCACAGGTATATGGAGCTGCCGGAAATGTGGAACATCCTTCGCTGGTGGCGCATATATACCAAAAACTGCACAAGGACAAGATGTAGAAAAAACAATTCGTGGTGTGCAGACCGCCCAAGAATAAATGTAGGGTTTACAAATGACACGATATAAATGTGGTTTATGTAAAAAATCTGTACAATTTGATGTAAAAAACATTGGTATGCAATGCCCATACTGTGGAAGTAAGGTTTTTTACAAAGAACGACCAACAGTGGCCAAACGGATTAAAGCATCATGAGTTATGTATTACTTGTAACAATACCCTGTGCCACAGATCAAGAAGCAGTAATTATTAAATCAGCGCTTTCACCAGAGATGCAAATAAAAATGTCAAAAGCTAAGGTATCTCTTACTACACATGGCGCTGATCTACGTTTTAATATTACTACAAAAGATCTAAGTACATTTCGTGCTGTTATGAACTCGTATCTCCGATGGATTGAGACCGCGATGAAGGTATATCATCTTCAGTAACAATCCAAGGTTTCTGAACGTTCAGGACCATATGATACTAAGGATATGGGAGTAGCGACTTCTTTTTGAATATAGGTTAGATATTCTTGAGCTTCTTTCGGTAAATCTGATAAGGTGGTAATGGGTTTGGGAAGATCTGTCCAACCTTTTAACTGTGTATATATAGGTTCGCATTTTTCGAGATCATAGGTATTTGCAGGGAAATAATTGATGATTTTACCATTTATTTTGTATTGTGTACATACTTTGAGGGTTTTTAATCCGTTTAAAACATCTAATTTTGTGATAGCTAGGTTTGTTATACCTGAAATGTTACAGGAGTGGCGTACTACGACGAGATCAAGCCATCCGCAACGTCGAGGTCGACTGGTTGTAGTACCAAACTCCTGACCCTTTTGTTGTAAGTATTGTCCGATATCCTCTGTTAATTCTGTAGGTAATGGACCTTCTCCAACACGAGTTGTATAGGCTTTAACGATTCCTATGATGTTAGTAAGGTGACGTGGACTGATACCGGTTCCAATAGCGGCACCACCTGCGATGGTGTGTGAAGAGGTTGTGTAGGGATAGGTCCCAAAATCAACATCGAGCATTGTACCTTGAGCGCCTTCGAAAAGTATTGTTTTATTCTGAGTTATAGCCTCTTGGAGGGTAATATGTGTTGTGGTTATATAGGGTTTTAAACATTTTCCATAGTTAAGATAGGTTTTATGAATGGAGGAAAGATCCAATATATCTCTTTTAGAATATATTGAAAGCATTTTTTGTTTGATGGGCAGAATGCGTTCAAGTTTTCTTTTTAGTAATTGTGCATTTAGGATATCACACGTCCGAATGCCATTACGAGCGATTTTATCGCTGTAGCAAGGTCCAATACCTCGTTTTGTGGTACCAATTTTTTGTGTACCTAGTAGATCTTCTTCGGCGCCATCGAGAAGTTTATGGTAGGGCATAATAAGATGTGCTCGGTCGCTTATGAGTAGTTTTGGGTGTATTCCTCTAGCTGTGAGTTCATCAAGTTCTTTAATAAGGACTTCTGGATCTATAACAACTCCGTTTCCAATTATCCCGGTTTTTCCTTGTATGACGCCAGATGGGGTTACGTGTAATTTATAGACATTTTCTCCTACTTTAATAGTATGTCCGGCGTTGTTTCCTCCTTGGAAACGAACAACATAATCTGCTTTTTTTGCATAATAATCTACAACTTTTCCTTTTCCTTCGTCACCCCATTGTGTTCCAATGACTAACGTAATGGGCATAGCTCTTCACGGTCAGGCAATATAAAAGCGCTACATAAACTTGCTTACATTTATGGGGAGCTTACTGTTATATCAATTTTTGGGGGGTGATCTAGATGTCTTTTAACAGTGCAGAGTTCTGCGACTTTAATGAGAGCCTTTTGATAATTGTTAGGAAAATTTGGGGGTACTTGAATTGAGATTTGTATTTGTTCAATGAGGTGTGTTGTTGGGTTTTTACTAAAATTAAGTTGTAAGGATATGTCTTTTGTTGGGATGTCTCGTTCTTGACAGAATCTAAGGATGTAGATCCCGGTGCAGGTTCCGATAGATGAAAGAAAAAGGGTAAACGGCTCAGGTGCAGTTCCATCACCACCTTCACTTATTTTTTGATCGGTGTGTATGGTGAAGTTTTGATAATGAGCGTCTACTTTGCGATTTCCTGGAAAGGTTATTTTCATATCCATAATGATCGTATGAATGGGTAAAAAGAAATTTCTTTTTAAAATATTGTGTTGGATAGATTATCTAGTCGAAGCTTTTAAATAAGGAGGGGGGTTTTTAGTGGATCGGTATGCCAAATCCAAAAAATTCTTTTTCACATACTTCTGAAAAATCATATGATATTGATGTATTGAAGAGTGAGGTTGGTCAGCGTTTTCCTTTTTATGAGGTTCGAGAGGTAGCGGGTACTGTCGCATTTTTTTGTCGAATAGATAAGGAACGATTAGAAGAAAATTTTGATGCATTGCGTCGATCGCTAGCTGAAAAAGGCTATATACCGATGTTACGGTTTGAGAAAGGAGAGCATATTATTTATGTTCTTCCGAAACAAAAACGGAAGGAGCGATCAGTTTGGGTTAATATTGGGTTAATGGCTGCAACAGTGGTTACTGCTACATTAACTGGATCAATTCTTCATTTAGGGTTTTTTGATTTATGGGCGTTGTCTAATGTAATGGATGTTTTGATTCCTGAGCATCTTATTTTTGGTTTTTTGTTGTTTGCATTTCCTTTGTTGAGTATTTTGTTTATCCATGAGATGGGGCATTATTTTATTTCTCGTTATCATGGTATCGCTGCATCATTACCTTTTTTTATGCCAATTCCCCCTATTGTGCCGAATTTTAATATTGGAACATTTGGTGCATTGATCTCGAGTAGGGATCCAATGCCTAATAAAAAAGCGTTATTTGATGTAGGTATTGCTGGTCCATTAGCTGGTTTTATTGTTGCTGTTCCGGTAACGGTAATAGGCATTGCTACTTCGAATATTGTTTCTTTGAGTGAGATTAGTGCTGGGGAACCGATATTGGGTACTTCTTTGTTGTTTTTGTTGATTTCAGAGGTGGTATTAAAGGTTCCTGTGGGTTTTGGGATTGATTTGAGTCTTTTAGCGTTTGCTGGATGGGTTGGTTTGTTAATTACCTCGATAAATCTGTTACCTGCAGGTCAGTTAGATGGTGGGCATATCTTTCGGGCGTTTTTAGGTGAGAAGCAGAAATATGCGGGATGGTTGGCTGTGTTTTTTATGATTTTTACCGGATGGATTTTTTTTGCATTGATTATTGTATTTTTAATGGGTATGTCTCATCCGCCACCATTAAATGATGCGGTTTCTTTGGATTTGAAACGGAAGATATTGTTTTTTGTGGCAGTTTTGATTTTAATTGTTTGTTTTATTCCCTATCCAATTATGATAATGTAAAAGATTTATATTTTTATAACACTTATTTTAATTAGTAGATGTTATTTGATGTATTAGAGTGCAAAAGGTCTTTATAGTTTGAGATTATTGTATGATGTAGTGAGACTTGTGAAGACCTATTTGCAAATTATGTTTAACAGTGAAGGTGCGGCTCCTTCTGAAGTAAAAAATCAATTGTTGAACATGGGTTTTATGACAACAAAAGGTAATTATGATTTTGTATATGATTGGGGCGATGTTGATGCTGATTTGGATCAAATCGTTTTTTTTGCAGATAAGGTATATACTGCGTTGAAGCATTCCCGGGTGTTTTTCAATATTCAAACGATTTAGTTTTTTTTTCTTGGTTTAATTGGTCAATAGTTCGGCTAAAAACTCCCATAAGTGTGTGGTATTCCCAGGTTGAGGGCATAGCCCTCCCTATAAGTCGTTTGAAGAGGATTTCCGTATTTTCTTTTTTATGCTCAGGATAATCAATTGTTACGAGTAGCTTAATAAAATATTCTTGTAGTTTTTGTTTTTCGATGTTTCCCATTTTTCGCTGTGGATGGATCGGTTGGTAATGATGATTAAAAAGTGAGTAAAGCATGATGGTGACTGCATGGGAGAGATTTAGGGAGGGATAGGCGGTGCTGGTAGGGATTTTTACCATGATGTCGCATGCAGCGATTTCAGTGTTGAATAGCCCGTAGTCTTCTCTTCCGAAACAGAGTCCGATAGTGCCTTGGACGTCATAGATGGTTTGTGTGAATTGGTCTAGGGTGAGGGGATTGCGGAGATGTTTTTTGTCATTGAGATTTTCAATTGATGAGGTTGCAACGAGGAAGTCTATCTTTTCAGTTGCTGCCTGAAATGAGGGGTATATTTGTGCGTTTTCGATGATATTGGTAGCATGCATTGCGCGTGTATAGCATTCGTCATTTAGGGTTGGTGGGTTTACCAGATAAAGATTTTTTTGATCAAAATTCATCATTACACGGGCAACGGCACCAATGTTGCCACCGTATTTTGGTTCAACAAGAATGACATTGAAGTTCGGTGATGATATGTTGGGATTCACGTCTGGGGCATCTTTATTTTATGTTAAGTTCTTTTTCCTTATCTGATAGCATTTTTTGATATTTTGAGGGGAGGTGTTTGATGCGTCGATGGATTTCTTTATGTCGTTTACAGAGTTCTGATCGTTTGTTGGTTTCAAGTTCTTTGAGGATAAATCGTTTATTTTTTTGAAAACTATGCTGGTAGTAGATGCCAAAAGCGAGGATGATAAGGCCGAATACAAGGATGTAAGCGTTCCAAAGGTTAAGGGAGGTGATGCTGGTTAATATTCCTCCAAGTGTGATATTCTGTAATCCAAGGATACTGAGTATTAAAAGTACTAATCCTAAGATTATTAATAAGATGCTTAAAGTAAATACATATTCGCGTAAAAAATTAGTTAGTTTTCCCGCCATATGTTTTCATTTCTCCTTTTTGTCTCTCTTTTTTTTAATAGCTTTTTGCGTAGCGCATCCAGGTGGTTGCCGATTGACCACATATGGGGCAGGATGCTTCACAAGGTTCTTTTGATATGGGCTCCCCTAATGTGTTTCCTTCTAAAATGCTTTCTATTTCTAGTGCACAATTCTCAATACCGCACCAGGGAAGCTCTATAATCCCTTTAAGATGTTGTGCATCTTCTAGGGAGGGGGTGCGATGGAGGTGGGTGGTTCGAATATTCATTGCTTGTGTGTAGAGGTTTTGTTGGATTTTATCAAGGGTTTTTTTTGT
>JAHJFH010000036.1 GCA_018824925.1 Thermoplasmatota archaeon | reverse complement strand
TTGGGTTAGATGGGTGATTTCGGTGTCATTGATAGTTATCGAGCCGCTATTGGGGGAATCTAAACAGCCTAAGATGTTAAGAAGTGTTGTTTTTCCGGATCCTGAGGGTCCCATGATTGATGTCCAGCTTCCCTTGATAACTGAGAGGTTGAGGTTGTTAAGAGCAGTGGTTTTGGCGTCGTATTGTTTTGTAATACCTTTTAATCGAATTATTTCATTGTTCATAGGGTTACTCACCTCTGAGTACTATTGCTGGTTCGACTTTTACGGCTCTTCGTACGGGTAAAATACTTGCTAGAATGGATACTCCCATGGATATTCCAATGGCGATAGGGATGATTTCGATTCGTGGGTTAATGGATGTGGTAAATACACTTATTCCAATAAATTGAGCGAGAAGTATTCCTAGTAAATAGCCAAGTATGCCACCAATAATACCGATTATGGCTGCTTCTGAGAGAAATAATGCTATTATTTTTTTATTTTCCGCTCCGATACTTTTCATTAATCCAATTTCTTTTTGTCGCTCAATAACGCTGGTGGTCATGGTCGTCGTAACACCAAGTGCTGATGCGAGGAGGGCGACGATAGTGATTAGAAACATCATGTTTTCGATTTTGCTTAGTATACTCATTTCAGCGCTAACGAGTTGTTTAACAGTTCGCGCTTCGGTATAAGGTATTTTTCCTACTATTTCTTCGGCGAATGTTTCAACGGGGCATGCGTTACAGAGTGCTGATACTTGGACAGTGTGAACATTATCGGGTCGGTTTGTTAGGGTTTGTGCGACTTGTAGGTTAACAAAAATTTGGTTATCTTCATTTCCTTGAGTTTCAACGATTCCGAGAATAGTTAGATTATAGCTTGTGGTGTTTTGGTTGTTGCCTTTGGTGTCAATATATTTTATTGTGATTGTTTGTCCTAGCTGTAGATTTAGTTTTTCTGCGACCTTTGCTCCTATCATGCAGTGAGTAGTGTCATTTTGGTTGGTAATCCAGTTTCCTGTAACTTGCCACCATGAGCTAATATCTTGAACACCTGTTGTGAATGTGTTTTTGTCTGTGGGTAGGTATGGTTCGAGTATGTGTATTTCTTTGTTAAAGTAGGTTCCTGCTAATACCAGTTCGTGATCAGTTGTGCCATCATTTATTTTGATTATTTGATAGAGAAATGGTGCGAATCCTAGGACATTGTTTCTCCAGAAGATGGTTTTGATTTTCCAGAGATCACTTTCGTTGATGTACCTTTGTTCGGTTACGGAGCCAAAGTCTACGCCGGGAAAACCGATTTCTATGGTATCTGTTTCTGGGATGAGTATGAGGTTGGCACCGTATTTTCTGAATTCTAAGCCAACTTTTTCACTGACATCGGATGAGACGCTTAAGAGTGCTGTTGCGATTGCTGCCCCCATTATTACTGATATGATTGCTATGGCTATGCGTGATTTTCTCTTGAGTAATGATTTACGTAATATTCGAATAAACATACGTGTCGCCTACATACTTACCAATCGGTAAGTTTATATGGTATTTCCCAATATATATAATTTATGGTGACCCTGCAATGAAGACGCCATGTGAAATTATTGTATGGAGTGTCGTCCCTGTAATTCGAAAAGAATTTACCAAAAACCTCATCGAAAGTCACCATCTTTCACAACGCGCAGTCGCTGATAAATTAGGGATTTCTGAGGCTGCAGTATCACGATATGTTTCAGGAAAAAGAGGAGTCCTAAAAATTACTGATATAGAAATATTACATGAAATCAGAGAATCATCAAAAAGAATTGCTAAAGAAAAGGGATCTGCAATTATAGAAGAAACCTGTCGTATATGTCGAATTTTAAAATCGAA
Source organism: Thermoplasmatota archaeon (assembly GCA_018824925.1). GTDB lineage: Archaea > Thermoplasmatota > E2 > DHVEG-1 > DHVEG-1 > JAHJFH01. The sequence goes on along the minus strand of JAHJFH010000036.1, from coordinate 3,677 downwards.
AGAATTTATAGATGATATCAATTATGCTTGTGAATAAAACATAATATTATTAGGACAATAATTCATATTTGATCAGTAAGGGCATAGTGACAAAAATACTTAACGCTGCAAGAATAAGGACCTGGACTTCAAGTGTATCTGGTGCAAGCAGACTGCTATTTGGCATCAATAATGTAATTAGATAAAAAACAACCATTATAACAATAACACAGGTGATTGATAGAAACAGTGGTTTTTTTGAACCTGAAGTAAAGATAATGCGGGAGGGATGATGTAATTGCAGTATGTGGCTAAGAAGGACAAGACTTGGTGTACTAATAATTAGTAAATATAAAAGAACCTGAGCGATGTTCTCCATAGACGAAATACTCAGGGTTTGTATACTTATCAAATAAAATAAACTAAGACCCATGAGGCAAGGAACCGTTTTTTTAAGGTAAATACCACTTGATATTATAAGCAGTGGAATAAGGATAAAACTAATATTAAGAAGTGTGGGTGGGCTTAAAATTAACATGACCGCCCCAAGGTAGATAGTAAGCAGATGTTCTTTGATTTGAAACAGGTTCATGGGTTAGTCCTCTTGATAGTTTCAAGGATTTTTCCACCTTCAGTCTGTGGCGCGAGTTCAACGATGTCGATATGTTGTCGTTTAAGTTTAATAATAAATTCATCCCGTCGTTTTTTTAGAATATAGAGGTGTTCGAGCTGTTCTGCAGTAAGTTGGGTTTCTGAGGTATTATAATATGGTGTGAAGAATAAAAGGAGCCATAATCGATATTTTCGGGCATGCGCCAGGTTAAGACAGTTATATAGAGCTTGTTGGGTGGTTTCCATATCAGTGAGGATGATGACGTGTTTGGTTTTATTGTCAAGAAGAAGGATTCGTAGAGCCTCATAGATACCCGTTGCCTGGGTAGGATGTCGAATGGTTCGATTGCCTTTCGCAAGAAATGGGAAGATGGTTTGTAGAAATGTCTGCTGTTCGGGAGCTTCTCTTGAAAGCAGTAGAGGCTCGGTCGTAGTAAATGGGATGGTATTTGGTGAAGGAATTATGGATGGGAGGTCAGTGAGGGCGTGATAGATAGGGGTGTAGTGATGTGTGGGTTTGATGGATGTTAATACTTTATGTTCATCATAGGAGATGAGGCTGACGTTATGGCGAAGTGCCTGAAGGATTTTAGTGAGATGCAGGGCGAGGACGGTAGCATGTTCTAGTTTGGAATGTTCGGTTGATGAGCGGCGCATAGTGCGTGAACAATCAACAAGGATGGTTGTGTCGATGGTTTCATGTTTTTCATACAGTTTAGTCATAAGTTTTTGCAGTTTTGCACTAGCTTTCCATTCGATGTCTCTAAGAAGATCACCGGGTAGATAGTCTCGGATACCTCCATATCTGAATGAAGATCTGTACCGACAAGACTAGGGATCGTGAGTTCGATATGTTCACGAGTTGTTACTCGTGTGGCTTTTTTGATTTCATTAGGATCACTATGGATCATGATGGTGGTGGGTACATCTATTGTATGATTAGTAATGAAAAGACCCCATAGATCTGTGGTGGTGAGTGTTATGGACGTAAAGTGATGTGTACCACGGGCAGTGAAGGTGAGTTGGTAGGTGATTTCATGGGTTTCTCCTTGGTTGAAAAGTTTTGAGAGGGTATTTGTTCCTGTAGTTAGGTTGGTCTGAGGAGGGAGTTGATCGGTAATAGTTAGAAGTGAGGGACTGGCATGGTTAGTGATGGTGGTGGTGATATTAGTGGTGTGATTTACATAGTGGAGTGGTTCATGGATGGTTCGTTTCATAGTATAATCATTTGGGGTGCTTTGAAAACTGAATTTTGTGTAAATTAAAAAAACAAGAATAAGCGTACCGGTAAGGGCGGGTAGGAGGTTTTGAAATAGATAAGAAACTAGGAAGAGCAGAAGAGCAAGAAACAGGAGTGTTTTTGCATAAAGGGTGAACCTGGTTGCCATATATCTTTGAAGGGTTCGTAGGGGTTTGTTGTTTTTGAATGTTGTTGTATTTTTTAATAGGTGATAATATGCGGTTATTTTTCTGGTGTAATCCCAAAGGAGGATGCAACCTTTTTATAATTGTAGTATTCCATAGACTTTCAAAATTCCATAGAGTATACTAAGTACTGAGATGAGGCCAAAGGGTACAAGAATCCAGTTTTCATGTATCACCCAGTGGTTGTTCCGTAATTTAAGCTGTGATGCACTAGTAAAGACTAGACTATAGATCAGCATGATACTGGCGAGGATTTGTATTTCCAGTGATTCTGTGAGAAGCATGTAGCTACTAATTATAACAATTATAGTGGTTAATATCAGCATTGTGGTAACGATTCGTCCTGGGCCAAAGGTCACTGCTGAGGTATGTGCGCCAGCGCGTTGGTCAAATTCAAAATCAGTGACAACAGTAGGTATGTAAAAGGTTGCTGCCATGAAAAATACACCGATATATATGAGAAATGGTAAAAGAGTATCTCCAAGTATGGTACCTGCGGTGAAGAACATCATGCCGAGTGATGCGTTACAGAGGATGTCCATACCGGGGCGTACTTTTAGGCGTATAGGTGGAATGGAGTAGATAAATCCAAGGATAATTAATATGATGATGCTGCTACAAAAAAGAAAATTCACATAGTAACTAGTTATAAGGGAAAAAACAAGAAAACCAAATGTTAAATACCATGCTTTTTTAGGTGTAAGTTCACCGGTGACTAATGGTTGTTTTGATAGATTCATGTCTTTAGAATGACCATCGTGAAACTGATCAATATGAATGTCTCCAAGTGCATTGACGGTGAATCCAAAGCACATCACACCAACAAAGGAAAGAAATCCAAGAAGAATTGAATTAAGTGACAGACCTGGTGTTACACTTAGACTAAAGCCAATGGCAAATGGAAACAGAAATACTATCCAGGCAATAGGTCGTATAAGACGGGTAAAGAGTGACAGAGTATGTATCATATGGCATCATAGTAGGTTTTTATGTTGAGTACTGGTGTAATAAGATTGTATGATTTAATTAAAAGAATCGTGAGGCTATTTAGGGTGTTACCGGTGAGGCTATGGGCATGCCGTTGTGGATATTTTTTCAAACGAGATCGGATGTTTTGAAGTATTTCATATTCTAAGCAGGTTTTTTGTGCTTGGTCGTACATTCGATGTACCTCGATGATATAGCAATTCCAGCCTGTTATGATGAGGGGAATTAATAGCATAAGCCATATGCTAATGGTTATGAATATGAGAATACGTCCTATGATGCTGAGTATTGAACCAATCAAATTCATCATAAATGAGATATATACTGTTTTTATTTGTTTCTATAACATTATCATTATTTTTTAAAGGTTAAAAATTAATATTTTTTTTATTTGATTATGTAATGTCTTTTAAAATGAGGTATCGTTAAGAATTAAAATATAGGAATTATATATAGGACTTTCATAAATGGATGTTTCCTTTGGATAACTCTAGCTCTTTAGATTATAAAATTAATTTATCTCTGGTATTATTCTGTTTAGTTTCATAAAAATAATATAGAGGGTTTTGAAAAACCCCTCATAGAAACCTCTATATGATCATCAACCATTCCTCATACATAAGGAGTGAGGGATGATGAGTTTTAACAAATTTATTCTCAAGCAACAGTATCAA
>JAHJFH010000231.1 GCA_018824925.1 Thermoplasmatota archaeon | reverse complement strand
GTATTATTGCCTCTATTCTTCTTGGTTTAGCACGAGCAATTGGTGAAACCATGGTTGTGGTTCTGGCCGCAGGGAGTGTCGCGCGGTTAACCTTCAATCCATTTGAAGAAACCATGACTATGAGTGCCTATATTGCTAAAGTAGCCACTGGTGATATCCCACCAGGCGTTGCAGTATCCGCTGGTTTCGCTGTTGGTCTTGTATTATTTGTTATAACCTATTTAATAAACACAGTTGCTGCGCACGTTGTTCTGCAAATAAAAACAGGGTCAAGTCATAAAGTACTTAAATTAAAAACATTTGATAACAAAGAATCCAATGTACTTCTTAAGAGTATTTCAACGATTAAAGAATCGATATCAAACGTTATATATCGAATCAGAACCACAATATCAAAAGTAAAAAATCGGCTTAAAAAACCCAAGGTTATTACTCTGAAAAAGCGTTATCTTCATCAGCGCATTGGTATCACATTAGTTGGTGGTAGTATCGTCATCGCTGCTGTCTTTTTAGTTATTCTACTGGGCAATATTCTATTTGAGGGAATCGGAGGCTTGAACCCCTCATTTCTCACTTCATTTCCCTCTCGTTTCCCTGATAAAGCAGGGATATTTCCCATCATTATGGGGTCAGTTTACCTACTGGGGTTAACCTTGATATTTGCCGCACCATTAGGTGTTGGTGCAGCGGTCTATCTTAACGAATTTGCTCGAGACACCCGATATACCCGATTTTTACGACGTATCATTCAGAACCTCGCTGGTGTCCCCTCTATTGTCTTTGGATTAGTGGGACTTACAATCTTTGTACGACTTTTCGGATTTGGCCCTAGTCTTATATCAGGTAGTCTAACCTTAACCATTATGGTCCTACCGATTGTTGTTGTTACAACTGAAGAATCCTTACGTGCAATACCTGAAGGTTTCCGTGAAGCAGCACGAGGCGTAGGCTCTACCAAATGGCAGACCGTACGACATCATGTTCTCCCCAATGCCATCCCGGGTATACTCACGGGTATAATCCTTGCTCTTTCGCGCGCAATTGGTGAAACCGCACCGCTATTATTTATCGCTGCAGTCTTTACGAAAACTGTACCCTCAAATATCTTTGATGGTTTTCTTGCACTTCCCACGCAAATATTTTATTGGACAACCCAACCGCAAGCCGAATTTCATATTCTCGCGGCAAGTACCATCATTATTCTACTGGTTATATTACTTGCAATGAATGCTGTTGCTATCATAATTCGGCAGAGGGCCCAAGCAAAAAGGAAGTGGTAAAAACATGCCACCAGATAAAAAAACACAAAGTCATATGCCTATAAAGGTAAACAATGTCGATGTATTCTACGGATCCAACCACGCTATCATAAATGTATCTATGGACGTACATCAAAAAAGTGTCACTGCCTTTATTGGGCCAAGCGGATGTGGAAAAAGCACATTGCTTCGCTGTTTTAATCGCATGAATGATGAAATCATTGGTTGTCGAACAGAAGGCGAAATCATATGGAATAATATAAACATACTGGATAAAAAAGTTGATCCCGTACCCCTTCGACGACAGGTAGGTATGGTGTTTCAAAAACCTAATCCATTCCCAAAATCAATCTATGATAACATCGCATATGGCCCCAGAATACAAGGAATCAACGACAAAAAAACCTTAGAGGCCATAGTTGAAAAAAGCCTTAAGGATGCTGCATTGCATGAAGAAGTCGGAGATCGACTTAATGAATCTGCATTGGATCTCTCAGGTGGACAACAACAACGACTCTGCATTGCCCGCGCCCTAGCCATTGAACCAGATATTATCCTCATGGATGAACCCTGCTCAGCACTTGACCCAATCGCCACCGCAAAAATAGAAGATTTAATAGACAAACTAAAAAAAGACTATACCGTAATCATCGTCACACATAATATGCAGCAAGCAGCACGTGTTAGTGAATACACTGGTTTTTTCTACCTTGGTAAACTCATCGAATTTGGATATACGAAACAGATCTTTGAAAGACCTAAAAAAGAACTTACAGAAAATTATATGACGGGAAGATTTGGATAGGTGAAGATACAATGACTGAAAAATTTCATAAAGAATTAAACACACTCAAAAAAGACGTTATCAAAATGGGACACCTCTCAACTGAAATGCTTAAGAAATCTGTTGAAGCATTAAAAAAACAAGATATTGAACTTGCCAAATGGGTAGATTCTAAAAAAACCAGTATAGCTACTATGGACCATCTTATTGAAGCAAAAGCATTTCAACTGCTGACTCTCCACCAACCTATGGCAAAAGACCTCCGACAAATCGCCTGTTCATTGAAAATGATCACCTACCTTGCACGCATAGGGCGATATGGAAAAGATATAGCAAAAATCACCATTGAATTATCAGATAAGCCTCATATAAAAAAATTAGTTAGTATCCCCCATATGGCTGAGATGGTTTGTTCATTAATTGATGACGCACTTCTTGCCTTTGAAAAAGAAACCATTGAACCACTCAAAGATTTCTCAGAAAGAGATGATGATATCGACCAACTCAGGTATGCTATTTTCCGCGAATGCCTTACCTATATGATGGAGGATCAGAAAGTCATCAATCAATGTGCCCAATATATGATGGTTTCGCGTTATCTAGAACGCTGTGGTGATCATGCCTGTAAGATGGCAGAAAAAATCCATTACATGGTCACAGGGAAACACATAGAAATCGATGTTAAATCCAATCAATAAAATAGTTTATTTATGAAATGAATTATTATGTCGCAAAAAACCACGGTTCTTTTTCTATGCACCAATAATTCAGCCCGATCACCTATGGCCGAAAGCATACTCAATCACCTTTATCCAAATCAATATGAAGCATTTAGCGCAGGGACCCTTCCAACCAAAGTAAATCCATTTACCATACAGGTTCTCAAAGAAATTAATATCGATATATCATACCAGCGAGCTAGAGCAATTCGGTAATTCAAAGATAAGCAATTTAATATAGTTGTTACTGTCTGTGATAACGCCAAAGAAACATGTCCATTTTTCCCTGGAAAAACGGTTATTCATCAGAGTTTTTCAGATCCCACGGACCCGGTTGGAAGCCCCGATGAAATACACCAATCATTTCTAATGACACGTAACCAGATTTTAAAATGGATAATAACAATTTTTGAAAAACAAAAGAAGTAAATTTTTTATGATTAAGCATTCTAGGGTTTCTGTCCATCTTTTAAAAGCTGTGAATTTATTGGCTACCTGTTTCTTGTAATGACTGTAATTGCACCGATGGCAAGACCATTTTCACAATATACACAAAGGAAACCTAATTCATCTATTTATTAACTGATTCTGCTACTTTTTTTGATAAAAACTCACGGATCTCATCTGGTTTTGTTGAATCAATCCCAAAATACTCAGGGAACTTCTTTGTTGTTGTCAACATCTCAGTTGACCCATGTGGTTTACTATGAATCAATT
>JAHJFH010000230.1 GCA_018824925.1 Thermoplasmatota archaeon | reverse complement strand
CGCATACGCATGGTCATCATGGGATTCATTGGATACATCATCATGAGAAACAGAAGGGGAAGGTACAGGAGCCAAAGGGGAAGAAGGCTGCATTTGATCGGTATGGTGATGACGTCCCGGTTACTCGTAGTAGGGTTTCACGAGTGGGTATGTATGATTATGATATTGTTCCTCAGATGCCAAGTATGGTGCTTGATGAACCACAGAAGCGTTTTCGTTCGTATGATCGTGGTGAGTTATCTCGAATTTATCGTGAGGTTGATAGATTGTTACTGAGAAAGAATGTTGTGGATTTTGATACCGTGGTGACAGAGGTTGATCGGCTTGTTAGAATGGAGGGTGGTAAGGAGCGAGTAACAGAAAAAACGGTGGTTTCGCCCTCACCTGTTTGTGATGATGTTGAGCGAAAGGTGGATGCGATACTTGCGAATCGAAATACTTGATAATATTATTTTAGTGAAATATTATTTTATTTTTTCTTTATTTTGTGTATGTTATGGACTTTTTTTATGGAGGATTGTTCTAGTATTTGTTGATTTTTACGTTGTGACAATTTGCCGCAGCACATTTATATATAATTTCCGTGAGAATATTGAGTGGTTTGAGACGGATTTAAGGAGATGGGATGCTGCGTAGAGGAAAAAACATCCGGGTGCTATATATTGCCGGTTTGTTGTTTGGTTCTTTAGTATGTATTACTATATCATCGCCTTTGGCTGATCCGTTGGTCGATACTACGGTGGCGGTTGATCCATCCTCGGTAGTGGTGGGTGCAGATCAGTCGTTTGATGTGGATGTGGGGTGTACACCGGGGCAGCCGGTGAAATCATTTGAGTTGAAGATTAGTTTTGATGCAACGGTCTTGAAGGTTAATAGTGTGTCTGAGGGAGATATATTTGGGGGGTATTCAACGTTGTTTAATGCAGGGACTATCAATAATGTACAAGGGACGGTTATCAATATTTATGGTTTAATTTTGGGTCAAGGGAATGTGACGGGGTCAGGATCGCTAGTTATGCTTAATTGTACGTCGTTGAGTGCTGGTGGTACATCCACCATTGGATTATATGATGTCGGTGTAACAAATGAATCTAGTTATGTTTCCGTGGTGGTGACAAATGGTTCCGTGATGGTTGATACTACGCCTCCAGAGATTTCTGATATATCTCCTGCTAGTGGAACAACGGGTGATAGTTTTGTCTTTATGGTATCAGTTACGGATGATACTACCACAGCTGGTGCGTTAACGGTGAAGGTGGATTGGTCGCATGGGATTCTGGGTAGTAATACGTCGATGACGTATGTGAGTGGATCGCTGTTTCAGAAAGTGGTGGTGCTTGATGATACGACTGCGTCGATGGGATATCAGTTTTATGTGATTGATGCCTATGGGAATAGTAATGTCTCATCATTAGATTTTGTTACAGTTACGGATAATGATTTACCGCTGATAGCTAATCTTATTGTTGCTCCTGGGTTGCAGGATGCTGGTGGTATGGTGAATGTTTCTGCTGATGTAACGGATAATATTGGTGTGGGTGCAGTGTTTTTGGAGATTATCTATCCAAATAGTGGTGTAGAGAATATTTCGATACTTGCTAATCAGTCTGGTGATTCCTTTTATTGTAATATGAGTTATACGATGTTAGGGAGCTATAGTATGCATCTGTGGGTTGAGGATGTGAGTGGGAATGGTGTAGAGTCAAGTAGTGATTCGTTTGATATTGTGGATGCGTTAGACCCGACATTAAGTGATTTTGTGCGCTTGGTGTCTAATCCGTTGGATACGGATAGTCTGTTTGGGTGGGTGAATGTGAGTTGTGAGGCTGCAGATAATGTGGGTTTGGCTGTTGTTTCGGTCAATATTTCGCTGCCGCAGGGTGGGTATAGTAATCTGAGTATGAGTTCGGTTGTGGGTGATGAGTTTTGTTATAATTCAAGTTCAGTATTTTCAGTGGTTGGTCAGTATAGCTATTGTTTTTGGGCGCAGGATCTTGGTGGGAATGCGGTGCAATCCACAGATTTTAGTTTTGTGATGCCGGCGAATTGTGATGTGGATGCAGATGGTCAGGTGCAGGTTATGGATTTGGTATTGGTGTCGAATTATTATGGATCATCTGGCACCGCGGGGTGGATTCGTGAGGATGTGGATAATAATGGACAGATTACGGTGCTTGATTTAGTGAGTGTATCAAATGCCTATGGTACGGTGTATTGGACATAGGTATTACTTGTTTATT
>JAHJFH010000035.1 GCA_018824925.1 Thermoplasmatota archaeon | reverse complement strand
GATAATCTCCCAGGATTCAAGAGCTGCTGCATGAAACACTCCATCAAATAAAATAAATGATGCTTGGGTCGGCCATATATAAAATATCGGGTTTTCAAGGATTCCAAATAATTGAAGAATTGGTGGAAAAGTAAGCCCGATAAAGCCAATCATCATCCCAAGTAAATATCCATTGATACTGTCAACACGGGATACAATAATGAAACCAAGTAGGATCAACATAACAGATGTAAGAATTATACCGACAACTAAATAGAATAAATTAAAAGAAACATCATTAAAAATTATCATCAGACTCATAAATAAAGTAGCAGATAGTATTGACAGAATAGTAAGTGATATCATTTTTGATAAAAGATAATCATCTATTTTCATTGGTGTTATTACCAATGCCTGAAGCACATTTTCAGATTTTTCAAATAAAACTAATGCACCAACAAACATGATACCAATAAGTGCAGGATCAAAAAATAATAGCACTGAATGAACTTGGGTCTGATTCTTCAAAGATTCTACTGCTTGTGTAGTGAGAAAATAAAGAATTACACTGAGTATCGAAATATGAATAATCTTATATCTTGATAAAAGGATGAACTCCCATCGAAGCATATGTTTAAGATTACTCATTTCAACTGCCTACCTGTTGCTTTAATAAAAATCTCATCAAGAGTAGCCTCGGCTGTATGGATTGTCTGGACCGTTCCCGTCCTTAAAAGATTCAAAAAACTGGAATTATCGGCCAGATTGTTTAAATCAAACTCCTGGCTGAGAAGTTCACCATTTTTAAGATACTCCACCTTCACAATTTTTTTTCCATGCCGTATTTTTAACTCTTTTGGGCTTTCAATAAGAGTAAGTTTTCCATCAACAATGAATCCAACACGATCACAGAGTTCATCAGCATCAGTCATATTATGAGTTGTTAGAAAAATTGCTTTTCCTTCTTTCTTTTTCTGAATGATAATATCTTTGATTAACCGTGAACTTACAGGATCAAGACCCGTTGTTGGTTCATCAAGAAACAAAACTTCAGGATCATTTATCAAAGATCGTGCAAAATTAAGTTTTGACCGCATTCCTTTAGAAAACGTTGCTACACGCTGGTCTGCATCTTTTTCAAGTTCAACCATTTTTAACAGCTGCATCGGGGGAATTGTTTTAGCACGATAAAATGAGGAAAAAAGTTCAAGATTTTCAAGAGCAGTGAGTTTTTGATAATGATTTGGTAGTTCAAAACCTACGCCAATTCTATTGTAGATATCTGTTTTCCAGTGTTTTAGGTTTTTTCCTAATAACTCGACCGTTCCCATGTATTGTTTTAACAGCCCAATGATGATTTTTTGTGTAGTCGTTTTTCCTGCCCCATTTGGCCCAAGAAAACCAAAGATTTCTCCATTTTTAATTTCAAATGAAACACCATTAATTGCTTTTTTCCCAGATTTTGGGTAGGAGAATTCTAGGTTATTCACTGCGATTGCAATAGATCCATCTGTTGGTGCATACACCGGTTTTTCTTTCGGAAATGGAAATATACCTGTTGTACTACATTGTGGGCATGTAATTTCTATTGTTTCCCCTGCTGTGCCATGAACGGTAATTACGTTCTTACAATGAGGACACGCAACTTTCCTTGTGATACTATCCGTATCTCCCATTTTTTTTTCACCTTTCATTTGGACATATATGCTATTCGTTGATATATTTGATTTGTGCAATACATGTATGATAGTTTATATATTACTTCATTCATTCTTCAAATATGCGAAGATTAACAATTGAACTGAAAGTGAAAGAAGAATTTTTAGAAATGTTGAATTTTTTACTCGATAAAACTGAATCAATAGAGCTTATTGAATTAATAAAAATAGATTTTGAACAAGGCGTAAAAATGGGAATCGCAGCTCTAAATATGAAAGAGGGCTACACTATTGAGGATCTGGATTTCCCAGAATATATGGACATGCTCGCGGTATTAAAAAAAGAAGGAAATAGGTATATTGTTTTTTCCAAAGTAACCTATTTAAAGAAATTTACTAATCTTGCTAAAAAATTTAATCTAGATATCATATGGGATACACCCTCACTTTTTACTAAAGATAAAACGGTTATAAGTGTAATAGGAAACGAAGAAAATCTGAAAAAAATATTAGAAGTAATTAAAAATCTTGGTGAAATAAAAAGTATTAGTTTTTCAAAAGCGGCGTTTAATGAACAAACAATTCTTTCATGTCTAACTGAAAAACAAAAAGAAATTTTAATTGCTGCAAAAAAGAATGGTTATTACAAGTATCCAAGAAAAATAAATAGTCAACAACTCTCTGAAAAAGTTGGTCTAAGTAAACCTACTGTTGTACAGCATCTACGAAAAGCAGAAATTCGTCTTATTTCAAATATATTAACCGGATATTAATCATATAAACACCGATACTCTAAAACAAACATAAAGATTCTATGTCCGAATCACGATGTGGATATAATTTTAAGAGATTAAAACTCCATATCAGAATCTCGCTACACTATACTCAACCATTTTTTTTTAAAAAAAACACTACCAAAAATAGAAAATCATAACCACCGCAAAAATTTATAAATATCTCTATTTAAAACAAGATTATTTGACCCATAGATTAATAAACAAAATATGAATCTCGGCATGGAGGCTACCCCCATGACAGAAACGGGCTTCAACGCCTATAAAATGGCCCAAGATCAATTCGACAAAGTCGCCCAACAACTCGATCTTGACCAAGCCACAAAAGAACTCCTACGACAACCCCTACGTGAATATCATTTTCTTATACCTGTCCGCATGGATGATGGAAAAGTAAAAGTCTTCCGAGGATTTAGAATACAACATAACGATGCACGCGGTCCATGCAAAGGCGGCATTCGATTTCATCCCCAAGAAACCGCAGATACCGTCCGAGCACTCTCCATGTGGATGACCTGGAAATGTGCCGTCCTTGACCTCCCCCTTGGAGGCGGAAAAGGTGGCGCCATTTGTGACCCACATGATCTCAGCCAACGAGAACAAGAACTCCTCTGCCGCGGCTGGGTCCAACAAATATGCCGTGATATCGGCCCCTTCCGCGATGTACCCGCACCCGATGTCATGACCAGTGGTCAACACATGCTCTGGATAATGGATGAATATGAAAAAATCACCGGCGGACGATACCCTGGTATGATCACCGGAAAACCAGTAGGTTTCGGTGGCTCACTTGGACGAACCGAAGCAACCGGTTATGGCGTTATTTTCTGCCTTCGGGAAGCCCTCCTTGATCTAGGTATGGACATCAAAAAAACCACTGCAGCAGTACAAGGATTCGGAAATGTCGCCCAATACGCAATAGAACTCTATCAAGAATATGGCGGAATAACAACGATCGTTTCCTGCTGGGACCAAAAAGATAAACAATCCTATGCCTACAAAAAATCAGAAGGTGTCAATCTCGACGAACTGCGCAGTATCAGCGACCGATTTGGTGGTATCAACAAACAAAAAGCTACCTCACTTGGCTATGAAAGCCTCCCGGGTGATAACTGGCTTTCTGCACCAGTCGATATTCTTATACCAGCAGCCCTAGAAAACCAACTCACTGCCACGACGATCAAGAAAATCCAAAAAACAGTAAAAATCATCATAGAGGGCGCCAATGGACCAACTACCCCCGAAGCAGATGAACACATCAATAACCAAAAAATACTAACCATTCCAGATTTTCTCGCAAACGCTGGTGGGGTGGTTTGTAGCTACTTCGAACAAGTCCAGTCCAACATGAACTATTACTGGGATAAAAACCGGGTTCTTGGTGAATTAGACGATCGAATGACCAAATCATTTCATGATGTGCTCAATCTCTCAAAAAAACGAAACATCAGCATGCGAGATGCGGCATATATGATAGCAATCTCACGCGTTGCAGAGTCCTGTAAAGCACGTGGATGGGTATAAAAATACTATCAACTATTGCCACTATACAATGCAATTTCATGATAAAAATATTGAATCACTAATACACCAAATTACTGGTCAAAATACGCCACAAGAACATAGTTTACCTCCTTCAACACCGTCTCTTACACAAATAAGAAATATACTTCTCATCGCAACTCCTTATGACTATTTCCTATTAGAAGAAGAAGGACGACTGAGCGAACTCTTCAAACAGGTCTATATCAAACGTGACGCTAGCTACATTCCTCAGATCATCCAAGTCAACTCGGGAACAGAGGCACTTGAATATATAACAACACACCACCCAGACCTTATCGTCCTTTTCAACATACCTCGAGATACCGATCTTTTTACCCTCGCAGCAGAGCTAAAAACGAGACACTCAGACATTCCACTCATTTTTCTAGCAAATAATACCCCTGAACTCGAACGCATCCAAGCACTCAAAGAAGCAACCCTCTTTAATTGGATATTCACCTGGCAAGGCGATGGCAAAATATTTCTCAGTATTGTATCATTTGTAGAAGATATATGTAATGCATCGAGCGAAACACAACAGTTCAATACCCGTAATATCCTCCTAATAGAATCATCTATACAACATTACTCGACGTATCTTCAACTCCTCTATGATGCTATATGGCAGCATATTGAAACCCTCCTTTTAGACGAGCTTTCACAACCCCAGAAAATCCTTCGCCAAAAACGCCGTCCAAAAATCCTTTTAGCTACCACCGAAAAACAAGCTAAAACTCTTATTGACCGCTATCAAAATCGTTTACTCTTCATCATCGACGGACTTTCCATCACAGAAAAAATCAAACAACAAGAACACCAACATACTAGTAACACGTTACCCCCAACACTCATTATAATAAATACTTCAAAAACCAAAAAACCATCTACACAAGACACTATTACCTATCTCTCCAAGACTAATACCAACCATATGGCAGAACTGCAGGAGTATATCAATAATAATCTCGGAATCAAACCATTAATCTTTCACGATAAAACTGGTAAAATCATTACGACCGCAGAAAATATCCGAACCTTTGAACAAGTAATCTGGGCCATCCCCGGAGAAATACTACTAACCTATGCACAGCAAGGCATCCTTACACGATGGTTAGAACAACATACTGAATTTGAACTCGCGCAGACCTTCCATACGATTATCACAAAATGT
>JAHJFH010000229.1 GCA_018824925.1 Thermoplasmatota archaeon | reverse complement strand
CATATTTTACTGTTAAGTATATTCCAACAATCATTACACCAATTTGTTGCCCCAATCCATAGATAGAAATAATTAATAATACAACTTTTCCAGTTATGATCCCAGGGCCACCAACCTGGATCATCTGGTATTCCACCGATACAATGAGTCAATTCATGTTGAGCTATTCTATCTTTCGCGTGGTTTATAGAAAACCAATTAACATTTTCAGCAACAAATCCAAAGCAATCATTGAGATAAGCTGCTCCATTATGGTTAGATTTATCAACTAATCCTATTTCTATAAAAGAATAATCATGGGGCCAATTCCAGCTAATCCACTCCTGTTTAAAATCATATAGTATTTCTGTATAATCAAAACCAACATTGCTTGCATCCCAAATACCGAAATACCATGCAGAACAAGTATCTATTCCAAATTCACCAAACCGTTGCCAACCCTTTATACAACTTCTAAGTAATTTATCTGGATTGTCTGGTTCGTGCTTTTCATCGCAAGCAATAAACCATTCAACAGTCATATGACCATTTTTTTGATGTGGACCTGAAACAGGGATTGTATTAGATAATGTGTCTTTGGGTACAGTAAAAGGAATTTTCAAAAAATCTATTAGATTTACATAATGATCCTCATTATTTGATCTTAAATCAATACCATATCGCTGATAATATTTTTTATATGCATATTCACATATCTCATAATAATCTTCAAAGCTTATTATATAATCAAAATATTCTCTGTCCATTCCCTTCATAATACGCCCGTTATTGTTAACCATCACTTTTTTACTACCATCTAAAATTGTATCATCAAATAGCTTAGGTTTTTCACAATTTGTATCAAATAATTTAACCTCATTTTCACCATCCTTTTTGTTCATTATTTTTCCAGTACTTAAAGATGAGGTGATCAAGAAAAAAATTGTTAAATAAAAGATAATTAACATAACAATTTTCCTTTTTTTTATCATTTGACAAATCTCCCACTATTACAACTTTAATTTAGAAATATCATTTTATTTTTTATAGTTATTGTTAAATAAGATTAACATTAGGTAATTCAGCAAAATGATGGTCTCCAGTGAGAAGGAGTGATTTATGCTTTTGTGCTGTAGCGTAAATGACAGCATCAATGGTATAAAGCTTATATTGCTTTTTAATATCAGCAGCAATGAGTGCAATATCTTTTGTGATATCTACAATGGTTGATGTTGAACAAATAAAATCTAATCTATCTTTAAATGGGTGTTCTTCACGAAGGTATTTATGTTTAATTTCCATCAAACAAATTGAGGGAGTGAGTATGGGTTGGTTTTGGTTAAGCATCTTTTCAACCAGTTTACCTTTTTGTGTTCCAGCGAAGTATTCTATCCATGCGCTGGAATCAAAGGTCACGGTCATATTCGTCCCTCAAATCCGTAGTACCTGTTTTTTTAAGCCAGGGATCTGCACCATATAAGCTTTGTTTTTTTTCTTTGGTGAAATATTTTAAGAGGATTTCATTGATTGTATTTGATATATTTCTTTTACCATATGTTTTGATAATCTTTTTGTATATCGCATCATTTATTTCGACGGTGGTTCTCATACTTTCACTTTATATATAAGCATATATGCTTATGCTTTATATATTTTTTGTATTACTTTTAATAATTTCTCTTATTTAGGGGGTCCAAAAGAAGATTATCCTGTTTTTAAAAACGTAATAACATATCTTATTTCAGGATGTTATTGCGCCAATCCTCTCCTATTGAGGATTGAGACTTCTCCGAGCCCATTCTCTGGTTTTACAGTTTATGTTGTTTTTGCAGCTTTTGTTTTAGCGGAACTGAGAATTGTTTCATATTTTTTGATTGTAGGCTTAGATTCCATTTCAGCAATTTGACGAGATAGTTCAAAATCAAATTTTAAGATAAGCTGTACCAGTTTATTTTCCATGTTTAATTTATAAAGGGAAGAATTACCAGATTCTCTCGTTTTTATGATGAGTTTCTTTTCAAGAAATAGTTCAATAGTTTTGTATACCGTTGGTCGACTAACCTCTGATTTTTTTGAAATATCAGAGACATTATAATCATAATTTGGATGATCTGCAAGAAAATCAAGTATTTTTGTTTGTGGACTATTTCCAAAGATATCTTTGAACATTTATAACACCTATCTTGTTAAAATTATATGTCATTGATGGTATATAAATTTATTTACAACTATGTAAAATTTATTTACATAATAAATATATTGCCTATAATCATATCACACACAAGAAATGAGTTTCACAGATACTCAAGTTGATATATTATTCAAATTATGGCGAAATAGATGTTTTGGAAAAGGACATATGCTCATAGATAACCTCCTCGGAGGATTTCCAAGCCATATAAAAGATCACATACAGGAAGAACTAAATGATTTGATCAAGAAGAATTTTGTAATCAAAAAACCATCAAAACATGGGAAAGCAGTATTCATCAACTATGAATATAAAGACAAGATTGCTGACTCCATCAAAAAGAAATACTCCTTTCTATAAATTTACATTGTTTAAAAAAAATAAAAAATGTATTGTAGTGAGATAGATCCGATTGTTATAAAAGAAGAATCAACAGGTCGTATTTTGGGTTTCTATTGCGACAATCTTTTCCTGTTGATGATAGAGACTTCTCCGAGCCCACTTTTACTTATTGATGGGTTTCCATTCGAGATATTTTTTTTTAAGGTTACAGGATTTTTAGCAAAGAAATTTCATCAGAGGCCTGATTTCCTACCGAATCATATGCAATTACTTGGAGTGTATGAATTTTAAATGATTTTGAATCCCAAAGCCATTGATAGGGATAATTTGTACTAGTAGCTACATTGGTCCCATCGACAAAAAATTCTATTTGACTGATACCTGAGTCAACATCTGTTGCCATAACCTGCACCTCAACAAATCCAATTATAACTGTGGTAAACAATGGAAACAATTTTTGATTATTTAGATATAGACCATGTTTTGGGACAACTATAGAGACCGTAGGTGGTATCGTATCATTTCCACCAGTTTGATTCCAACCAGAAACCCGAGCCGTCATCCACCACCATGCCTTTCCCTTCAGATAACAATTAAAACAATGGGAATGCGCACAACCACATTCAGGGCAATCATTGGAACTACACCACTCATAACACCAATTACATGCATCAGAATCATCAGGATAGTAATTGCCATCGGGATCCCAACTTTCAATATCCGCAAAATCAAATAAAATTTTGTCATTTACATTACAAAACGCACGTATCTGATTATTGCGTGCATACAAATTACCTGCAGCTCCAGTACCATCTAGATGCCCCGTCATATACACAAAAGTAACCTGTGGATAATCAAGCTCAAGCTGAGTAAATGCATCAAGATAGGTATTGATACCCTCCTCTGTGTTATCAGAGCACCCACCACACCAGGACATCATTACCATATTACAAGCTGGTGTAGCATCAAGATAATTACGGATATCTGGTACCCAAGAAACATCACCGTTATGCCCAAGATCATCACCAACTTCATGGAAAAAAGGAGGATCATATGAGCTATTCAATAATTCAATGGTATGAATGCCAGTCATTATTTGACTGCCATGGGAGGTATGACCATAATAAATATGAAAATCATCATGAACACTACTGAGATACTCATCAGGTATATTTTCAAAATTTGCAGCTGCTTCATGATCAGCAATAATGGGTTCGGCATCTATCGAAAATGTACAAAAAAACAGACCTATTATGAAAAAAAAACTAATGACTAACACCATTTTAGAATATTTCCCAATAAATTCATTATTCATAGTACCCATCCTATCAATAAGAGATACATTCATTTCAATACTATTTTGAATGAGTACTTTAGATATTAATTTAATCATCCATTAATTAAAACACTTAATAAACAAAACAATAACAAGCTCTCTCGAGAAAATTAATATAAGAAACCACTATGCCACCTGTGCTCTACATCATTATTGTTACAACCAACTGTAATCGATCCCGTCGGTATTGGGGTGGAAAACTTGAGGCAATGCCAAAAACCATTCAATATCAAATATCTGAACTCCAAAATTTTATCATCCAGGATCAAAATCACTCAATAGCATTTTATAGCGGTGAACCACTTCTTGATGTACGAACCATACAAAAAATATTGGATACCATACCAACGATATATTATATCATTAACACAAATGGCTACAATATCGAAGCATTATCGGACGATATTCACCAGTTTGATACTATTCTTCTCTCCATCGATGGTCGACCACCTACCACCGATTACTACCGTGGAAAAGGTTGCACCGATCAAGTACTCTCTGCAGTTCACCATCTAAAAAACCACCACTACACCGGTGAACTAATTGCACGAATGACAGTTTCCCATTAATCAGATATCTATAAGGAAGTCCGCTATCTTCTCAACCATTTTCCCTTAGTGCATTGGCAACTTGATGTTGTATGGAGTAATCAATAGGAATTAGATGACTTTAAAACCTGGGCAGAAAAAAGCTACAAGCCGGAGTTACACCACTTAATCCACTATTTCAATCAAGAAATCCAAGAAGGAAACATCAAAAGCATAGTCGCATTTTTAGGCATCATCAGTCGCATGCTCTATGGTGGATCTGGTCTCCCTTGTCAATCAGGATGTGGATCCTAATACCATCGCCACAGATGGAAGAATCCTTGCCTGCCCCATCGCCCCCGAATTTAGCTGGAACACCCTAAGCACCATGCACCACTACACCCCCATTACCATCGGTGAACCATGCCAAACATGCGAAATCTACAATGAATGCGGAGGACGATGTCTATTTTTCAACAGAGAACGTCTCTGGGGTGCACAAGGATTTGAAGCAGTCTGCGACGTAACTAAATATCTCATCCATGAACTCAGACAACACAAACCACTCTACAAAAAATACAAACAACAGATACACTACCCTCCATTTAACAATACCACCGAAATAATCCCCTAAAACCATACCAATGAATAGCAATACTTTAAAGAGAACAGCTCTATTTTCAATGTGATGACATCACATCCACCACCCAAATTCATGCTTTCTTCATTAGTAACACAAGATCTTGCAGGGCTATCACCAATACAAACCATCATGAAAATGACCGAGGAACGAACCATTAGAAACCTCGGTCTAGATCCAAAAAACGTAATATCATTTGGCGGTGGATGGTGTAATCACAATGCACCACAAAAACTACAACAAATCTACCAAGAAATCTGTACAGATAAACACCTCTTTCATCAAAGCGGTCGATATAGTGCGATTCTTGGAGATCATCAATGCCGAACTGAGCTTGCCCATTTCGAACAAACCATCTTTAATATGCACAATATCACTGCAGATAATATTTTAATCGGGCAATCATCTACACAACTCTTTCATGATCTCCTACGAGTTCTTGCCAACCCCGGAGAACCTGTTTGTGTACTTGACCCAACCTACGCAAATTATATCAACGCTATCAAATGCGCACTCCCACGATCTCTTATTCAATATATCCCTGCACTAAATCCCCTTACATGGACATATCTAGAAGCTGAACAATATTCACTCCAGCAATTAGAAACACATTGCAAAAAAGGTGCACGGATCTTGGTAATCCCGGTTCCTGATAACCCCACAAGCCAAATACCCTCTCAGTCGTTTTTACAAGGATGCTATGACATCCTTGCACAACACAATGGATTTCTTATCCTTGACATGGCTTATGAAACCCTTTATTTTAACAACATGCCCCCCTGTTTCTCCTGGTCACCAGAGGACAAACCCCATCTTATAACCCTACATACTAACTCTAAATGGCTTTCAAGTCTTGGACGTCGATTAGGGTGGATCGAAGCAGCACCCCCTATCATACAAGGCCTAGAAAAAATCAATGAATCAGTAATCCTCTCACCAGATACCCTCCATAGCATGACCACAGCACGTTTTTTACAACAAACCCTTGAAAATAATCAACTCAAACAATATTTATCAGGTCTCCGTAAATTATACAAAAACACTGCTCAGGTTCTCATCAACGCTCTTACCAAAAACCTTGACTGGTTATATCTTCCACCCGCTGGGGGATTATATACTTGCTGTCCAACCCCTAATCATATACCTCCATTTGAGTTCTCTGAAACACTCCTACGCGCAACAGGAGTCCTCGTCATACCCGGAAATGGATTTGGACCGAGCATGAACCATGCAATACGCCTGTCATATGGACCTCTCTGTTACCATCATAAACGTATCTGCGAGGGTATTGAACGTATCGCAACCCATCTTTCCACTACAAACTAACAATTTAATCAAATTAATTTTATTTTCATCCCATAATTATTAAAAAAAAGAAAATATTTTTAAATTAAAACATTATTTCACACAAAAATACTTGGGGAGGAAAAAATGTTATACAAACAGGATTTTCAAAGAAGTCTTGGAATCATATTAACCTTCTTTATCCTCATAAGTTTAGTATTTTTACCAACATGTTCAACAGCGACAGAGCTCCATGAAACAGCAATAAATACTATGAAACGATCAAACATTGAAACACCACTCTCTAAAAAACCCATATCTGATTGTTCAGAAAACCGAATATATCTGGCCACAGAACAGTATGCAATCCAAATAAACACAACTCACCTAACGGATTATGTTCTGCATACTACCTACCTGAATCTTACAGATATCACATCTGCACCCAGACGATCTAAAGGCCTTGACTGGTCGTGGATGGATTTCAAACCCGGTGGTGGTACCATTCGAGATGGTGGACTTTTTGAAGACACTGAGGCAACACAATGGGCCATCACAAAATATGTATGGCAAGATGGGGATCCATTTGATAATACCGATGAATTTATACCTGAATGGTGTTCAAACAACCAACTATATTCTTTTGTTCGGTCAGATGAAGATCTTCTTGATGGAACATCACAACAAGGAGCATGGTGTACTGCTGCAGGAGAAAATGCTTTCTGGCCAGGATATGAGGACTCCCGTGGATGGGCAAAATGCGAATTAGCTTTCAACATCGCAGATTTTGTCGATACCTCCCCACCAGGATTCTGTTTCATCAACAGCGATAATCCACAATATCAAACCAGGGTATTTTGCGACTATAAAATCCATGCACCAGATTTTGATGATACCCGCAACCATGTCTATTTCAACATCTATCTAGATGATGGTACCCGAGAATGGCCATTTGGCTATAATGCCCACACCGGTGAAAGCGACATGCCAAAGAATGATGGATGGTGTACCGCATTTTGGGATCCGGAATATACTGGTGGAACAAACCCAAGCGTGTTTATTGATGATTATAACACAGATTTTATTGTTGACTACACACAAGGAAATCAAATGTATGGATGCCCATTAGGATATTTTTTTAACAATTATGGCCTACAATTCACGTTTCGATTTGAATTATACATTCGACTCTATGGAGAATATTTTGATGATGAATATCTAAAATTTTGGGTCGATCATGCCGGCATAAAACTATGCTATTGGTATAGCGATGAACCGTATGAACCACATACCCCAACACCAGCAGATGGCACACATTATGTTGCCCCATCATCTGATCTTCAATGGTATGGCGGTGACCCTGACACCTATGTCCTCCCAATTGATACGGTCACCTATAAAATATATCTTGGAACATCGCCAAATCCCCCCTATGTCGGCAGTATCGGCCCCTACCCCGCGGATAATCAAGGACCTTTTAGCTGGACCCCACCGGGTGGGTTAGCATATGATACACATTATTATTGGAAAATCGTTGCCCAGGATTCATATGGACTAAATATGAGTTCTGAGGAATGGGAGTTTTGGACTGAAAACAATCCACCATCAACTCCTAGTATACCAAATGGTCCGATAACGGGATGGCATGGAAGCCCGTATCAGTATAGTACCAGTGCAACAGATCCCGATAATCATTATATACAATATGGTTGGGATTGGGGTGATAACAGCCCAATTGAATGGACAGGATTATATGCCCCTGGTACCACCTGTAGTGCATCACATAGTTGGTCTCAACCTGGGAGTTATCAAATTACGGTAAAAGCACGGGATGAGCTTGGTGGAGAAAGTGACTGGTCGCTTCCTTTATCGGTACAAATGAACAATCGAGCCCCAACGCCTCCTGGTACTCCTACAGGACAGCTTTCGGGATGGCATGGAGAATCATATACCTATTTTACTTCATCATCCGATCCCGATGGGGATCAAATTAGCTACTATTATGATTGGGGTGATGGGACTGGTAATTGGACAGGTTTATATGCATCTGGTGCTACAGCGGATTATAGTCACCAATGGAGTATTCCCGGAACCTTTGAGGTGAAAACAAAAGCAAAAGATATGTTTGGTGCTGAAAGTGGGTATTGTACCCCCAGTTTATTTGTATATATGGGAAATAGAGCTCCACAGAATCCTACAGATCCATTCCCCGCACAGTACGCAACATGGATTGATATTGAAACCAATCTTAGCTGGAGTTGTTCTGATCCCGATGGAGATACCCTTCATTACTCAATTTATTTTGATACGGTAAATCCACCCGCGGTGGTGCAAACAAATTATTCACTAACTACCTATAATCCAGGGACATTACTTCCAAATACTACGTATTATTGGCAGATTGAGGCATTTGATAATTGGGGAGGATCCTGCATAGGTTCTTTATGGGAGTTTACGACCCGTGAGTATCACTGTCCTATATTATCACCGTATAATGGATGGACTGCGGGTGTGGATAAAACCTGGGGGACTGGGCGTGAATATTTCACGTTTAAAGTCCATTATTATGATTCGGATGGAGATATCCCGGTGATAAAACAGGTGATTATTGATTCATATCCATTTGATTTGGAATGTTGTTCACCTGATCCTTCGGATGGTGATTATTTTGTTCGTATTCTTGGGAAAGATATTGGTGGGGGTCAACATTTTTATCATTTCTTTTTCCAGGATGGAACGATTAGTGAATCAGTACGGTTACCTCTATCATATGATTGGGATTTTACCGTGAATTATCCACCTGAAAAACCGAGTGTAACTGGTAGGCACAAAATCTGTGTAAATACTCGGTATAATTTTTCAGCAGTTTCTTTTGATTTTGATGGTGATACAATTTATTATTGGTTTGATTGGGGTGATGGGATGAATAGTGGTTGGGTGGGTCCATTTGCCTCTGGTGATACTGCACAAGCAGCACATACCTGGTCAAAATGGGGTGAGTATGAGGTGAAGGTGCATGCTCGTGATCATCCCCATGGTGATTTGAGTGAGAATGGGACGTTAGTCATTACCGTTCCCTGTCGTATATCGCAGTATACGATTCCATTACGATTGTATTATTGGTGGATTGAACATCCGTTGTTTCAATGGTTACCTGTTTTTCATTTTCATACGTTTTTGGTAGAGAGATAAAGAAAAAAGAGGGTGTGTCCTTTACCTTTTCAGATGAAGTATTTTTTAGAATTTAACAGGCGAAATCATCGATATCTGGGCAAATGTCTTCGTTAAATATGATGGACATTTTGCAGAGATGGCATATTCCTTCTTCATCATTTGGGGTGAGGAGGCATCCACAAAGCGCACAATATTCAGACACTTTTTGTTCAATCCCCCGATAAGTCATTTACTAGTTTGTGTTGTAGATTGCAAATGACTCGGTATAGTATAATATGAAAAAACAGCAGGATTATATATATATTTCGGATGTATTTTGCTATTAAGTGTGTGTGGGTATCTTACGAAAGAATTTTATAACAAATTATATATACGAAACATACCAATATAATCATATTAAT
>JAHJFH010000228.1 GCA_018824925.1 Thermoplasmatota archaeon | reverse complement strand
TAGCTGTTTCAGGTATGGGTAAGGACCGAGACGTGCTAAAAAATTTTTTGACTTCCCAGCACCTCCCACATAAATATCTATCAAGCTCTGAATGGCAAAATATTTCTGCCTTTTCGGAAGCATGGGCTGACAAAGATTCATTGATAAACAATAAAGTACAATGTTTTTGGCTCGAATTTGATATGCCGGATGATGTACCAGATGTTCCGGTACCCAGTGTCTTTTTTGGCCCAGTACGTCTACCAAATGGTATTTCTTCAAATGAGATAGATCATTATGAATGGCTTGTCGAGTCAGCATTACCGTTACTCAAAGGACGAGAATTATCTGGTAAAATGAAACATCAGATACACAACTGTATTATGCATATTCCACAAAATGCCTCATTATTTCAGATTGGTACGATGTTATCCCGAGAAAGTAAAGGCGTTCGTCTACACATTAGTAAATTTGATCCAATGCAAATCATCCCATATCTTGAGGCTATTGGGTGGAAAGATGAAAATAATGAATTAACAGTACTCATTGGTGAATTAGCCGATAAAGCAGATCGTTTTGTCATCAGTTATGATGTAACTGAGGATGGTATTGGTCCCCGTATTGGCATTGAACTTTCATTTACTCAAGATATTATTAAGCAATCTGGTAACTGGAATTCCTTGTTTTCCTTTTTTGTTAAAAAAGGGTGGTGTATACCAGAAAAATGTGCCGCTCTTTTAAAATATCCTGGTTCTAATGATGAAGAAATATTATCTGGGGCGATAATGAATCCTGTTGTCTCAGCAGCAGGTAATCTAGATACATTGCGTTCTAGTCGAATTTTTCGATATATCAGCCATGTGAAACTCGTGTATCGCCATGGGGAAGATGTTGAAGTAAAAGCATATCCCGCGGTGCGACTTTTCTCTAACTCTTAAATCCACCTTTTTTACCTCTGTTAACTATTTATATGATGAATTTATCACTAATCGTAGGTGGTTTAACTCTACATAGCTAATACATAAGGTAAAAATGTTAAGGTTTGGAGACTTTCGATATTCATGAAGTTTGCTTCGATTGGGCATTTAATGACAAGGGATCAGGAAAAAAAAATTCCGCAGTCATGGTTGAAGGATGAATATATATTATCTCCAGAATTTGATTTTGAGCATACCTCAGGATATTTATTAGGTTTGAGAATTACTGCGAAAGAAATTATGTATCGCCCTCGTACAGAAATGCAACAAATCATACTTGATGCTGCGGTGTTTCTTCAAGATTCTTTTAAGATCGAATTACTACAATTAGGGGCTCTTACAACATCTGTTACGGAGGGTGGTCGATGGCTTACGATGCAACCAGCATTTCGTGGTTTTGTTAATCATGGTGATAGTTATACTGCCGCAGTTGCATGTAACGTTGTTAATAAAATAGTCGATAAGTATGGTATTAAACCAGAAGAATCATCGTTAGCGGTTGTTGGAGGTTATGGAATTATTGGTGAGGCTATTTCAAAGAAGCTTGTACCGTTATTTGGTCATAGCATTATTGTCGGCAGAAATCAAAAAAAATTAGAATCATTAGCCGCTAAGATACCAAATTCATCTCTTAATTTAACTACCGAACTGGATATCAGAACAGCGGATGTTGTTATTACTGCTACTAATCATCCTTCTGCTCTTATATATTCAGATCATCTTAAGAAGGGGGCTGTTGTCGTCGATGTTGCACAACCACCAAATGTGTCCTTGGAGTTATGCCATGAACGTCCGGATATCGTTCGGGTAGATGGGGGTTATGTGACTATACCATCTAAGTTTGGTGTCTCGATTCCTGGATACCCGAAGGGAAAACTTTTTTCATGTATTGCAGAGGTTATCATGCAGGCATTAGAACGCGATCGATCTCATCATGTCGGATCTATTGATATGCAGTATATGGATTGTACTAAGAAATGGGCTCATACATATGGTTTCGAATTGCGGGAACTAACCAATTTTGGATTAACAATATAAGTAAGAACGTTGTATTATTTTTTACTCTTTCCAAAAATCGCGGTATTAAAAGACATGTTTGCATAGGTGATATCTTTTTCTGGAGAATAGGTTCCTTCACCGAGACTTAGAAACATGATAAATGGTTTATCCTGGAAATAATTTGATATTTCATCTTTAATGATATTTATCTTATAACCTAATGTCTCTAAGATGGTGGTACACGTTGAGACGATACCAAATTCTGGTTTAAGTGCTTGGCAATACTGGAGATTTTCTTGCATTGCATGAACCAATTTTTTTCCACTAACCGTTAGTATTGATACCGTCCCTTTATCTATCACACAGGGTATCAGAATGGAATCTTTTAGAATAAATGTCAATACAGCAGGTACTTCTCGACCATGTCTTCTGAGTGATATTGGATAATAGAGAATAGTGTGTGTCATGGTTTTTTCATTAAGAAAACCCTTAGGCCATTTGAGGAGTCTATTCAGTTCTTGTACCGCAGGTTTATTATTTATTTTGTGGATGATATGACCATTTCTACTTAATTTTGTGATTTCAAAGTCAATGCCGCTTGGTGTCATTCCATGGGTTGTGCAAACATCAAATTCTAGATCTGTTGATATGCCAAGGTTTACCATGGAGTTCGTGAGTAGTGATTTATTATAAAATTGGTAATTGCTGATACCGCGGTTATCATCATTAGCGGTTCCAAGTATCATTGAACTCTCTGGAAAATATTCAACAATCTTTTCAAATATCTCATCTTCTCTTCCGAGGCCTTTTTGAAGAAAATATTGTGTGATACCATAGGCGGGGAGAATAAATTTTGATATTAATCCGGAATCTACCACTTTTTTGTATCCTTGTCCAGGTATTTTGATAACTTCAGGTCCAGATACAAAATTAAAGATAAATTTATGTTGATATTGAGATTTCTCAAAACCTTTTTGCAGCATGTCTGCGCTTTGTTTCACGGCTTTGTAGGGATTTCGTTTGGTGTTTTTTCCCATGCTCATGACGACATCCATATGAGGGCAGGATACGGCAAGTGCTGTTGCACCGCGAGCGTAGCAACCAAAGTTATTGATAAAACCAGGAACCGTGCCCCCAAGAAGGGGTGTTCCTTCGGGTAGAACATCCCAAACGCCTTTGAGAAATTCATCAAATCCCCCATGTTTATCATAATGTATTGTTGAGAATAATAAAACAAAATTTGGGGGTGTTTTTAATGATTGAATTGCTTCTCGTGCTACCTCGCGACCAGCATCTCGTGCATCCCATTTTCTGGTCATGCCTAAGGCAGCTTCTATTTCGGGTATTGGTATCCCATCCTTTTTTATTGTTATGCGTTTATCAATCGTTCATTGTCTTGCTTATTGCGGATATTATTTATTTCTTGTCTAGCGTTTTCCATTTCCACATCAATTAAACCTTTATTGGAAAGTGCAGGAATTATTGCGACGAGAGCATTTTCTGTATCTGGGAGAATGTAAAATAAAACTTCATAGTCTTGTAAACGAAACTCAATTTCTCCGAGTCCTGCTTGTGAATATTCTTTAACGACGACGAATACATCATCCATGGCTCGTTTTATTATGTCCCATACTTCCATGACTGATGGATCAAATAAATTTTGATCAGGCATCACACTTATCATGTTCTGACGTGCAACCATACACGCGAGAATGTCATCAAGTTTTAGTAAGTCAATTAATACTAATTCAATGGGGTCATCGCGCATCGCATCCACCCTTTTCAGTTGTATTTGTTTATAGATTATTTATATAAAAACTTTATTAAGAGTTTATTATAACTAATGCTAAAGATGAGATAAGAGCGGAGATATTGAGATTTGGTTATAATTTTCTGTATCGATTCGCATCGAATAAATCATTAATTTCTTTTATATTTTTTATTTTGATTTCAACAAGCCACCCGTCATCATAGGGGCTACTATTTATTGTTTCTGGTGTTTCCTCAAGAGCTTTATTTACTTTTGTTATAGTCCCTGAGATGGGGCTATAGATTTCTGAAACTGATTTCACGGATTCAACTACACAAAGTTCATCGCCTTTTACTACTTCTTTTCCTACTTCGGGGAGCTCGACATACACAATATCGGTAAGCTCAGACTGAGCATGATCGGTGATACCAATAAGTGCCGTTGATCCTGTGACTCGTAGCCATTCATGGGTTTTAGTATATTTTAAGTCGTCTCGTACATCCTCTGCCATATCTAATCACTCATCTGCAAGTATTTTGCCTCGTCATTTAAAGATTTGGTCATTTTTATGTTGTACCCAATCTTTTGGGACAAAGGGGGGTTTCACTACTTCTGCTTTAATGGGTTTCCCTCTGATTATTATATCAAGCACTGTTCCTTTTTCTCGATGATCCGGAGCTACATAACCTAGTGCTATCCCGGTGTTTAAACATGGTGATACTGTTCCACTGGTGATAACACCGACTGGAGCATCCTGATGATGTATTTCTGCGCTATGCCGAGGAATACCTTTATCGAGACATTTCAAACAGGTTAATCGTTGATAGGTTCCTAGTTCCTTTAATTTTAGGAGGGTTTCTTTTCCAATAAAATCATGATCCCAATTGATAGTCCAGGCGAGGGTTGCTTCAAGAGGAGTTCGTCCTCCTGCAAATTCATTACCGGCGAGCATGAAACCTTTTTCCATTCTAAGGGTATCTCGAGCACCAAGCCCGATGGGTTTTAAGCCGAATTGTTTTCCTTCTTTGAGAATTGCAGTAAAAATAGTATCGGCCGCAGGGGCCGGAGTTATCGATAGTTCAAATCCAAGTTCACCAGTATATCCGGTATGAGATATGATACATTTTCTATCAGCAATATCTATTTCACGGCAACCGAAAAATTTTACGGTTTGTAGATCAACATCTGTCAAACTTTGTAGGGTATCTCGTGATCGAGGTCCTTGAATCGCTAATATTGCATATTCTTTCGACATATCGGCCACGCGTACTTTGAGATGATATTTTTTTGCTTGTTCAGTAAGCCAGTTTGTCACTAAGGTATTCATACTAGCATTTGGAATGATCATATATCTATCACCTAGATGCATGAAAATTGTGTCGTCGATGATGGTGCCATCTTCCCGTAGAATCTCTGTGTATTGGCTCATTCCATCGGGGATGCGAGCTGCATCCTCAACTGTAGTGCGTGAAAGGAGTTCTTCAGCATCTTGTCCCTCAATCCAAACATTACTCATATGAGAAACATCAAATAATCCAACCGTTTTTCGTACAGTGAGATGTTCATCTTTGATACTACTATATTGAATTGGCATTTCGTAGCCAGCAAACTCAGTAAATTTTGCACCTAATTGTTGCTGTATGTGATATAATGGTGATCGGAGAACCATGCTTTTTAAACCCCCGAGGGGTATCCATTCCCGATAATAAAACATTTCGACAAAATATAAATGATGTCACCTGTTAGGGCTGTCCCACTATGCAACAAATAGCTATTCCTGGGGTCTTTAAACAGAAAGACAAACTATTCACACTCAACCCGGCACCATGTAGAGGAATGAGAGTTTATAACGAAAAACTGGTGCACATAGATGACAATGAATATCGTTCATGGAATCCCTATCGGAGTAAAATGGCGGCTGCTCTGTTAAAAAATATATCGATTCATTTAGCATCCGATTCGCAGGTATTATATCTTGGAGCCGCAATGGGTACCACAGTAAGCCATATAGCAGATATCATTACCAAGGGGACAGTGTATGCTGTTGAGCATACACCACTGGCTATGCATACGTTGTTAGATGTTAGTAAATATCGTTCGAATATTATACCTATTCTAGAGGATGCATTTCATCCTGATCGCTATGCTTCATTGGTTCCGCAAGTTGATTTAGTATATCAAGATATTTCTCAGCGAAATCAAGCAGAGATATTTATTGAAAATGCTCGTCGATATCTCAAATCCAATGGTATAGGGATACTTATGGTAAAGGCTCGAAGCATTGATGTTGCGTTGCCCCCCCGTCAGGCCTATAAAATTGTTGAATCGACTTTAAAATCCGCAAATATTTCTATTCGTAGCATTGATGACCTCGACCCGTATGATAAGGATCATTCGGTATTTGTTATATCATCACCCAATGCCCATAAAGAAAATTTATGATACAGCCGAGGCAATAATCTGATGATTCATGAAAAAAGAAAACGTGTTGAAATTGCCGTCAGCAAATTTATTTTTCCCTTTATTATTGGTATAGGTATTTATGCATTGCTTGGTTTTGTTTTGGTATCAATTGGTC
>JAHJFH010000227.1 GCA_018824925.1 Thermoplasmatota archaeon | reverse complement strand
TCATCTTGCTGTGGTATTGTTATTTCTTTGGATGTATCGGTTCCCAGGGTCTGAGGTGCTAATGTGGTTAATAATAAACAGATGCTACTAATACAAAGAAGAAGGTTCTTCTTTTTTACCCTCATGGTTTTGTCCTCCCGAGTACTAATCAATATCATTTCGTATATAAATAATTTTTCCAATAAGTATCAATACTATTTTATATTAATGATTAATTGATATTACTAATGTTTTTATATTAGGAATCCATTATCCTTTTTAGGGTTGGAAATGACATTAAAAAGGACATTATTTAGTTTTTTAACTGCTGGTATTCTTATCTTTGTGACCTGTTCGAATGTCGTAAGTTATACAAAAATCACTCAGAATGAATCACTTTCATCACCATTATTTACTATACGTTGTAGACCTGATCAATATAATGTAAACAATGCGATTTCACGACAATATTTAGGTGAAAATTCAAACATTCCCATGTTTATTTACCCTCAAACAATTGATAACAAAATGAATCAAATACTATCAATTCTTCAATCTGGACCAACACAAAAAATTCAAACATTTATTAATCAGGCTATTTCTGATTTATTAAATTCGGGAAAGATTGATCGAGAAGATATCCAAAAAATAACTATAGGACTAAATGATCTATTTCAACACCCTGAGCTTATTAAAAAAATCCTTGAAAATTCACAAAGAACCACTCTGTTACATCTTGAGAATGTATGGTTGCCCGGAAAATTTTTACCATTCATAATATTTATTGTGTATTTCGCGATCATTATTGTTTACGCAGTTTTTTATCAAGTGTATCAATGTTTTGACCCAAATGATCCTAATTTGACTTTTTATCAGTGTACACTCGTCCCCTAAATTTTTTCAGATATAGATTACTATAGAGGGCTTTGAATAAGTCTCTCAACTTTCCATTTTTCGTTTTCTACCCGATTCATCGTCTTGTATCACCTGTTTTCTCAGGTGATTTTGATTACATTTTTGCTGTTTTTCCCTTGTTTTTTCATTTGTTTACCTAGCTACCGCTAACCCGTTTCCTTTCTAAGGTGACAAGCTGGTATAGATTATACCCAAAACACTTGAACATCTCTTTGATCTCCACCCGTTCAAGAGTTTTTACTTGTGTCCGATCACTATGAAACACTCGTTTGATAACGCTAAACGGTCGTTCACCGGGTGCTCGTATCCGACAGATCCGTTTATTCCGAAGTTTCTCATGCGGTGTAAGAATCCCTCGTTTCATACTCCCATTTCCTTTTGCCCTGGTTTCCTTTCCCGTGAATGCTTTATCACGATAGATGACCTCATCAGGTCTTGCTAGATCAATATCACCATCATGAACATGTGCGGTAGTGACCTCAACACGCCGGATCAGATGGTGATCAGTATCAATCTTGATGTGGGATTTATACCCATAATGAACCTGTCCATGTTTCACAGAAAATGATCCATCCTGGTCAATGTGACGCTGTTGCTTCTCTGAATATTCAACAGGTTCACCTTTTTTCCGGGCTTTCTTCTCCTGGCTATACCGCTTCTTCCCTACATCGGCCTCAATGAAACTGGCATCCTGAATGGTTCCCTTCTTCACCTGATATCCCTTCTGATCAAGCTGTCGTTGCAGTTCATCCCAAATCTGTTCATCTGCGCCTGCTTCATTCAGTCGATCGCGAATCCTCCAGATCGTACTGAAATCTGGTATCTGTTCTGGGAACCCGAGGAAGTTACGGAAGCTCAGCCGGTCGTGACATTGGAACTCCAGCTCAGGGTCAGATAGTCCATACCATGCTTGCAGAAGCATTGAACGAACCACGATAAGCTCATTGGTATGAGGACGTCCACCGGTGGTGTCATTATCTCTGAAGACACTCTTCACTAGTGGGATAAATGGTTTCCAATCGATCTGTTGTTTCATCAATTCAAGACGGTCTCCAAGTCCCTTCACTTTTTGATACTGTTGCTTGAGAATAAATTTGTTAAAACTCATCATCCCTCACTCCTTATGTAT
>JAHJFH010000226.1 GCA_018824925.1 Thermoplasmatota archaeon | reverse complement strand
TCCTAGGAAGGATAATTGACTCGAATTTAGGAGGAAACCCAAACTACTTAAAGGAAACTAGAAATCATACCAGCCATAATGCCACAGAAATGCCACTACCCCTGCTACATAAACCAACGAACACCCTTTACGTATGAATCAATGATACAAACCCCGATAAAAACCATATTTTTCGATATGGATGGTGTTCTTGCTGACACCCTCAGTTCATGGCGATACATCCATACCCATTTCAATGCATCCAACCAACACAGTGTTAACGCATATCTCAATGGCCAAATAGATGATCTCGAATTCATCAAACGAGATGTCTCCCTCTGGCACCATAATGGCACACCCACAACCCTCAACCATATCCAAGAAATCCTTGACACCATACCCCTGATGCCCGGAGCCCATGAACTCTTCGACTATCTCCATGACCATGCTATTACCACCGTTATCATCAGCGCAGGTCTTGACCTCTTAGCCAAACGAATTGCATCAGAACTTTCCATTCCCTATATCTATGCAAACAGTATCCTCCATGACGAACATGGTAAACTGACCGGTGATGGGATTCTCAAGGTTCAACTCAAATACAAGGATAAAAATGTAGAAGACTTCATGACCACTCAACACCTTCTTCCAACCCAATGCGCCGCTGTTGGTAATTCCTGTTTTGATGTCCCCATGTTAAATGTATGTGGCTTCGGCATAGCCTTCAACCCTGTTGATACCTGCATCAGAGATGCTGCAGATTACACCATCGAAGAAAAAAATCTTAGTCACCTCATCCCCCTACTTGAACCACTCATAACGACAACAAAAAAATAAACTTCCCCAAGGTTTTTCAGAGCATCGATACTTTTTTTAATCCCACCATCTCTATCGGCTACTTGATTATATGGTTTTAGACAATCTTGGTGACTCACTCCGACGAACCATCAAAAAAATCGCCAATGCCGTACATATCGACGCTAAACTGGTCAAAGAAATCGTAAAAGATATCCAACGAGCACTCCTACAAGCCGATGTAAATGTCCGACTGGTTGTACAACTATCTAAGAAAATAGAACAACGGGCTCTAGAAGAAAAACCACCCGCTGGTATGAGTAACCGAGAACATGTTATTCGTATCGTCTACCAAGAACTTGTAAACCTATTAGGTGAACCACGAGAACTCAGTATAAAAAAACAAGTTATTATGATGGTTGGGCTTTATGGTCAGGGAAAAACCACCACCTGTGGAAAACTCGCAACCTATTTTAAGAAAAAAGGACTCAGACCCGTCCTCATCGCCGGGGATGTTCATCGTCCCGCAGCCTATGAACAACTCCAACAAATCGCTGACCGTGTTGAAGTACCCTTTTATGGCAATAAAAACACCAAAGACGCTGTCGCTGTTATTAAAGAGGGATTAGATAAATTTAAACGTAGTGCCGATGTCATTATAGTCGATACCTCTGGACGACATAAACTCGAAGAGGACCTCATCGAAGAAATGAAAGGCATTTTCAAAGTAACCAAACCCGATGAAAAATTCCTGGTAATGGATGCCGCTATGGGTCAACAATCAGGACCACAATCCAAAGCCTTCAACGAAGCCATTGGAATCACCGGGATTATCCTCACAAAACTTGATGGAACCGCCAAAGGTGGTGGTGCACTCAGCGCTGCTGCAGAGGTTGGCGCCCCCATAATATTTGTTGGAACTGGAGAACATTACACTGATTTCGAAAAATTTGAACCACAAGGATTTATCTCACGACTTCTTGGCATGGGGGATATTAAAAGTCTCCTGGAAAAAGCAGAAGAATCCATGCATGGAAAGGATGCAGAAAAAACCGCTCGTCGCCTCATGTCAGGGAAATTTAACCTGAATGATATGTATGACCAAATGGATATGCTCTCAGGAATGGGGCCGCTCTCGAAAGTAGCAGAAATGCTTCCCTTTGGCCAAATGGGAAAAATGAAAGATGTTGATATGAATGAAACCCAGAATAAACTCAGTAGATTCAAAGTTATTATGGATTCTATGACCGCTGAGGAGCGAAAAAACCCTGAGCTAGTCCGAGCCACCCGGGTTAAGCGAATCGCGCGTGGTGCTGGTGTAGATAATAAGGATGTCAAAGAACTGCTTAAATACTATAACATGACAAAACGTATGATGAAAGGATTCTCCAGTGACCGGAAACTACGAAAAAACCTTATGCGTCAACTTCAATTCAATAAATAACCACACTTGTTTGAGCCATGTTATTTAAAAACTATGATCAACTCATTGCCAATGGACTGACACCAGAACTAAAACAGAAACGCCAGGATATCCTAGAAATATTAACCGCAGCTACCCAAGCTGTTGATCCCTATACTGCAGTACGCACCCACATTTTTCAAAAAACTATCCATATTGAAGACACGATAATTGACACTCAAGACTATAACAAAATCTATCTTATCGGGTTTGGCAAAGCAAGTATCCCAATGGCTCAAGCCATCATTGACCAGATTTCTGTCGAAAAAGGGGTTATAATCACTAATCATACTACTCAAACCTGGCCCTATCAACATGTTGAAGTCATCATTGGGGGCCATCCCCTCCCTAACCATAACAGTATCACAGGAACAAAAAAGATTATAACACTATTACAGCAGACTACCACTGATGATTTAATACTCATTCTTATCTCCGGAGGGGGCTCAGCGTTACTCTGCCATCCACGAGTGGATTTAGCTAGTATGCAGCAAACCACAGAGGTATTGCTTCACAGTGGGGCTACGATTACCGAGATTAATACTATTCGAAAACATCTTTCACATGTCAAAGGAGGACAACTCCTCAGATATACACCCGCTCGATGCATTGCCTTAATAATATCAGATGTTGTGGGTGATCCATTAGAGTTTATCGCATCAGGACCCACCACAGCAGATACCACGACCTACAGGGATGCTAAAACAATTTTCCAACACTATAATCTTTGGAACAAGGTTTATGATCCTGTTCAGAAAATCATCTCAGCAGGTATTGATGGTGAGCTCCCGGAGACCGTGAAAACTAATGATCCCCTTCTCTTTCAAGTTACTAATAGCATTGTTGCCAATAACTATATAGCATGCCATGCAGCACAACAAAAAGCACAAAAGTTAGGATATACCACACAAATTGGAACCACCACCCTTATGGGTGAAGCTCGATTGGTAGGAAAACAGCTCATCATTCAAATACAGGATCTACCACAAAACTCAGGAATCATTACGGGTGGAGAAACCACTGTTACCCTAAAAGGATCTGGTATCGGGGGGAGAAACCAGGAATTGATACTAGCGCTCATCCCATTGCTTGCCCAAATCGATATCGTTGCAGCGTCTTTTGCAACAGATGGTATCGATGGAACTAGTGATGCAGCTGGAGCTATCGGTGATCCACAAACCCATCAACGAGCATTACAAAAGGGATTAGATAGTACCCAGTTTTTGGAGAATAATAACTCTCATACCTTTTTCAACGAGTTGAAAGATGGACTTATCACACACCCAACAGGCACCAATGTCATGGATATTCAAGTATTGCTGAAGTAACCTGTGATACTGTGGTTATGTTTTTATAGAATTAAATGATATTCATTACCATTAACATCGTATGAAACGGTGAGTTAGTAGTGATGGGACAGCAAATCATGATAACCTGCTTAGTGGAACAAAGAGCAGAAGCATGAAAAGGGTGCGAAACATGCGCATCATCAAAACATCGCTCCAAAACCGATATATAAACAACATCTATAAATTTATGATACAAGAAGCCTCACCTATGTAGGGTAAATATATAAATCTACAAGTAATATTATAAATATTTGGAAATTAATATACGGAGATATAAATGACCATAAAATCATCCAAAACACTCATTATTATCACCATCCTACTCCTTCCAACATTCTTCAGTATACCACTAACTCAAGCCAGAATCACAAAAAATGCCGCAGATGGCATCTGGTATGAAGATTTTATATATGAAGCAGGGGAAAACCTTTCCATAACACTTACAGACTGCGATCTCTACCCACAGGACGGATATGTAGAACTCAATCGCAGCGACGACACCCGAATCTATGAATACAAAGAGGGCACCGATAACCAAATATATTGGAGCTATTTTGGCCTCATACCCGTATTAGGAGACCTATATCTAACTCTAAGAGAATTACCCCTACCAAATTTCCTACCCGATAAAAAAACCGGATCAGAATTTTTCTTCAACAGCAATGACATAAAAGGATTATACCGACCCAACGATGGAAAAGCAGCAACTCGATCAGCTTCAAATAGACGGGTAATCTATCATCATTTCAGAATTCATATGAACATTGCAGCCACTTTTATCGACTTCATCAATATCACCTGGCGCGGCACTGCAGATAGCGAAGAAAACGTAAAACTCTATTTCTACAAATACACAAGCAACAAAAGGACATTTGGACAGTGGAGCCGCCTTAACAATGATTCCGATGTCACTAACGAATACATGTATGGCATCATCACTCAAGCAGATATCAGTCGAGCATTAAACAAAAATAACTACCTCGACATCTATGTAGCCTGCATCGCTGGAAATGGCAACGCAGAACTCTCCACAGATTACTTCAAAATCCGAGCAGAATTAACCGATGCCTATCTCACCGAAAATGGTTCCGTTGAAACCCTTGATTTTATCGCACCGCTTGAGCTCTCCAATATCAAATCCTTTTACTGGGAACAACTCATCTGGGATGATCTAACAAAACCAAACACCGACATTGTCTGTCAACTACTCTATGAAAATACCACAGGAAACCTCATACCCATCGAAGATGAATTTCTCCCAGGAAATAAAAACGGATTCAGCGGCAGTCCCGTGAATTTAAATAATCTCAACACCCAGAAATATAACAAAGTAAAAATCCGGGTTAATCTCAGCAGCACCGACCCAAACATTACCCCCCGACTATATCAACTCGCTCTCACCTGGCAAAATGACATCACTAAATGGCAGGATCTTTTTAACACGGATTTTCGTATCGATGTACGCAATCGACTAAACCTCAACACCATCAACGGTGAAGGATTCCTTAATATTAAGGACATCATTGGTGATTGGCCCTTTGTCGGATTTGATATTCAAAACACCCATGCAACTGATACACGAGGCCCAAAAAACGATGATCTATGGTGGCAAGAATATCTTGATGGAAAAGTATTCAAACATGAGGTCATGACCCCCGTTATACGAGACGGCGAATTATACGTCACATCCTACTTATCAAAAAAACTCTTTAGAATCAGAGATATTTCACGACAATCATCCTCCATAACTGAAATAGATTTTGGCAATGATAAATTCATACAAACATCACCAATACTTACTGAAGACTCTATCATCGTCGCAGCCGGAAAGGACAACCAAAGCAAAAGTACTATCTATGCTGTTGATAGAACTACCTTCAATGTTACCTGGGAATTTACCTATGACGACGATATTTTATACCCAGCATCACCAATTTTTGAGGATAATGTCATTTATATTACTTCAGGTGACCCGGTAACAAAACCCAGCGTCACCAATAAAGTCTTCGCCCTTGATATTAAACGAGATACGCAATGGAATTATACCCTCCCTATGTACAGTGAATCAACCCCCTCGATATGGAACGATTTTTTAATTGTCTGCTGTCATGAAAATGCTTTAGGAGCCGGTAAAACCATATATGCCTTCGATAAAAATAATGGCGATCAACAATGGAACAAATCCATCGGAGATATCGGTAAAGCATCAGTTGTTGTCTACAACAATACTCTATATGTAACCAGTAAAGATTCAGGAAAAATAAAAATCACTGCCCTTAACCCCCAAAATGGTTCTGTAAAATGGAATACCGTCCTTGGATCCCGCACAAACTACAAAGCAGATTCAACACCCGCGGTACATCTCGGAACACTCTATGTTGTCCACCCAGATGGCATCTTATATGCTGTATCAACCAACACGGGTATAATCCGCTGGCAAAACCAAATATTTTCAGGAATATATGGCATAACCACCTCACCCTGCTACGCAGATAATATCCTTTATATTGGGTTACCATCACCCACACTGAATGGCCAAGGGCGACTCATCGCATTCAATATTGCAACCAAAACCACCGCATGGTCATATCCATGTGATATGTATGGCCAAAAAAATAGTGTATATTCATCACCAGTGGTCACTAATGGATTAGTATTTTTTGGTGATGAATGGAATAACCTCTACATCGTCGGAAAATACAACCGAACCCAAGAAAACATCAAAGGATTTCTCATTTCTAACCCAATTGAACTCCCCCGAGGATCCTGGTTCAACAAATTCTATGCAGCCACCAATACAACCACCGGCTTAAACAGTATCACATTTAGTCTGCTTAACGAAAACAAATCAAAACTCACAGATCTGACCAAAGGTCAAACCATCACTCTTGGCGAAGGCATCACCAATAGAGTGGTACGACTCCGAGCAGATTTCACCGCAAAAAATGTTACAGTTAATACCCAGCTTTTTAGTTGGAATATAAGTTTCATCAAGGATGATATCGTCCCTGTTTTTGATCTGAAAAGCTTCAGACCAGGGATTTGGACAAATGAAATTGTATCCCGTTTTACCATCAATGTCACGGATAAAGGAACCGGGCTTTTAGTAAGCTCAGCGAAATTCAAACTATCCTATAAAATAGGTGTTAACACCTATGATATAATCTTACCTGCTAAATGCACCGGTAAAAACGGTACCACGGCTAAACAAACAATTACCGCTATTATCTCAAATGAGTCATTTTATCCAAATATCACAGCATTAAATTTCATTGAATTCACTATCTATGACCTTGCCAATAATGTAAATATCACGAATATTCCCTTCAAACAGGATATCCGCCCACCTACTTCCATTCTCGATAATAAAACCTTTGAAAAATCATATACCACCCCTATGATAAAAATCGATGCTAAGGCATCAGATCCTGGTACAGCAAACCAAAACGCAAGTGGAATAGCAAAAGTTGAACTCAACTACCGCTATTCCTCAGCAATCAATCCAACCTTCTCCGGCTCATGGAAACTCTTCGCAGCAGACACCCAGACCCCCTACCAATTCGAATTTACACCAAAAGAGCATGGAGGCTGGTATGAACTCCAAACAGTTGCTACAGATGTTATTGGCAATAAAGAAGTAAAACCTGATACCGGCGAAGTCACATTTCTTTTTGATAACGAACCACCAGCAATTCCCGATCCGAACGGTGAAAATTGGTTTAGTAGCACCCCAAGTTTTACAATAACATTCAGGGATGACTATCTCCTTAATAGTGTTGAATATAAACCTAATTTTGATACCACCTGGACACTCATCGATTCAGACATCCAACAAAAAACGTACTCAGATCCATGGAATCTAAAATCAAGTTTTTGGGATCAAATGAATCCAGGTGAGCAATACTATATACACTTCAGAATCACAGATACTCTCGGAAATACTCGACTGATAACTGAGGAAGAAAACGCTCTATTACTTAAAAAAGATACAGTAAAACCAATTGTATCTTTAGAAGCCCCACAACTTGTAGGTCGTATCAGCTGGGAAAACATCTTTCTACTAAGTGGATATGCCGATGATAGCGTAGGTAGCGGCATAAAAACCGTAACACTCCAATACTCCTACTCAGATGATAATACCACATGGGGAACACCAAAACCCTACGGTGACGATATCACTACCTCTGATATAGAATGGGAATTCACCGCAGAAGATGGCAATGGTTACTACAAATTCTCTATTACCGCTGTTGATTACGCGGGAAATCAAGATGCTTTAGAGCTTATAATAGAAGTGAAAAGTTTTCCCACTGTACTTGTTGGAGCACTTTTTGTCTTACTCGCAATATTTATTGTCCTTACCCTGTTTTTCATATGGTGGAAAAAAACCCATCCCGCATAACAATACCAAGTTACTCTATATATATCGCTGGTCTGAGGGGTAGTGCAAATCTCACTTTGATCACAGGATCATACAGGTTTGTATCATCTGCTCCACATATATGGATCTCACAGGAAAATAAGGTTGTTAAATAATCAACTGCGGTGGATAAATAGGTTTTTTCATCAATATGGGTTAAATAACGTTGTTGATCTGTTTCGTTTAATCGACGGACCTCACCAGGAAGTTTCCCTACGAATTGCGCGATTTCTTTCCCTAGTTTCTTGAGTTCAGGATCAGCCATTGATTGTTTAATAAGGGCGGCTACATTCACTGATCCTTTTTGTGCTTGACGAATAGCTTCTTGGAACACTGATTGCTTCCATTCAGGAGCTATATAAATATAGAGATGCGTGGGCGTGATTTTTGTTACCTTGAGGATTTCGTTGATGTCATTGATTACTCCTGCGAGTAGGTATTCACCTACCTCCTCAGTTTTATAGGATATTACTGAATCATATAGTGGATATGATGCATTTGAGACAAAAGTGGTTTCACCATATTGTTCCCAGACTTCCTCAGCAAGATGGGGTGTAATCGGTGTGATTAGGCGAATAATTTTTTTGCCAATATCTGCAACAAGATTTGTGTTTCCACCGCCTCTTCGAAGGTACCATTGTAGATCTTTGGGAAGCTCAAAAAATATTGTGTTTGCTGCCATTCTGAGATCATAGGATTCAAAGGCGGTTGTTATTATTTGGATATGGTTATTGATACTGCTTTGAAGCCATCTATCAAGGTTTTGATTTTCATGGGGTTGTATATGTTTTATTTCTTGGAAAAGGCGCCATAATATTCCGACACGGTTTTTGTATTTGAGTACGGTTTCGGTATCCCATTCTATATCGACAAAGGGGGAACCGACATGGGTGTAGTAAAGCCGCATGGCATCCACACCATAGGTATGTGCTGCTTCAAGGATTGGTTCAGCACCACCTTTTGATTTACTAATTTTTTCTTTTCCTTGTTGGGTTACCCACCAGTGAACAAACAGGCCTTGTGGACATTTTTCTGGGGGCATAATGGCTACATGGTTCATGATGTAGACGGGGAAATGAACGGTTTTATGTTCTTTTCCACCGAGGTTTATATCAACGGGGTACCAGTATGCAAAATCATCATGGATGGTTTTCCAGATCTGATTTTTTGGGTGTCCTTTATCTAGGAAGATGTAGTCGAAAAACTCCTGGGTCATCTCCTCTACCGTGAGTTGATTGGAATTGATATAGGGGGCGATAATGTAGTAGGCAGGGTAGAGGGTTGAGTCTGATATTGGTTCGATGATCCATCCTTTTTTATAAGGAAATTCGGTGCCAAGCCAACTCCCTTTTCTTATGACGGCTCGGTCATCAAACCAGTCTAGGACACCAGGGAGTTCTTCTTTATATTCTGAGGGGTAGATATGCATGGAGTCTGCATATCGTTGAGAGTTTGCGGTGAGTTGGTCATCGCTGTATTTGATGAACCATTGATCGGGGATGCGTTTTATGACGACGTGTTCTTTGCAGCGGCAGATCACTTCTTCTGAGAATTCTCGCATGGTGGTTGCGAGGTTTCCCGCGATAAGATCGTTTTTTACCGTATCTTTGATATCTGAGATTTTTATACCGGCGTAGGCGCCACAGTAGTCATTGAGAACGCCGGTGTGAAACTCTTTTTTGTAGACGAGATCGGTTGCTTCATCAAGTTTATCGGTTTCTTTCTGATTTTTGATATTGAGTTGATCACAGGCTTCTTTTGCGGGGTTGTCACCAAATCCCATGACATCAATGATTTTTATCGGAGTTATTTTGGCTCCACTGTCAACGAGGGCTATCCAGTCATAGGGTGCGTGTGCTGGGACTGACATGACTATCCCGGTTGCTATGGAGGGATCGGCAAATTCTCCGGCGAGAATTGGGACCTCTCGGTTTATTAATGGGACGGTACAGGTTTTTCCCTCAAAGTCTTTTCCGGAGATGTGGTCATCAAGGATATCAACATTTTCCAGTTGATAGAGTAGTTTTTTGGCACATTCTTCTGAGCATATCCAGAGTTCTTCTCCAACCTTGATTTTCTGATAGTTTACCTGGGGGTTGATCCACATGTTGGTGACACCAAAGATTGTTTCAGGGCGAAGGGTTGCTGCTGGAAGTATAGTTCCATCTTTGAGGGTAAATTTTAGGACCGTAAATTCAAGTATTTCTGCTGAGCCGCCTGAGGAAACATCGGTTTCTGATTTATCAACAGCAACCGGACCACAGTTCGGGCAATACGGAGCAAAATGAGGTTTTTGTATTAAGAGATTTAGGGTATGTAATTTTTGAAATTGCCATTGGATGAATCGTTGATATCCAGGGGATATCGTGGTCATTTGTCGTTCATAATCGATAAGGAAACCAAATCGTTTCCAATATTCATCAACATAGACCTTACTGAAATAGTCAACCACGTTATGTGGGTCGGTGAGGGTGTTGATAAAGGTATCAGATAACTTATGTTGTTTTAACAGCTGTAAGGTGTCTGGGTCTTTACGTTCAACTTTTTTTGCAAAACCAACGGAGGGTATTCCTGAGGCATGAAACCCTGCTGGGAACATGACATCGTAACCGGTCATCCGTTTATATCGAGCAATAATATCCGTGTAGGTAAATCCTCGCATGTGACCAACATGGAGGTATCCTGAGACACCAGGGTAGGCAAAATGGATGAAGAATTTTTTTCCTGTGGTGTGTTCTGCTTTATTGATATGGTTTTGTAACCATCGTTGTTGCCATTTGGTTTCAACAGATTCATATTCGTAGGTTGCCATAGTGGTACGTTCTTGGGAATTGAAAATGGTTTTATATAAGATTTCCCTACTCACCTGGGTGTTTTGTATTGATTTCTTGGTCGTTATTATAATTTTTGTGTAGGTTTCCGTTAATGTGATGTGACTTTTTGGGTGTGAATCTAACTAGTAATGTTTTATATGTTTAATCGAATCTCGTTGATGTGCGGTTCTGTATTATTGGTGAAAATTGTTTGGTTAATCTTCGGTTGTTTGATCGAACAGTGTTTTCGGTGTTTGCATTAGTAACGTCGGTGTATGCCCGGCAATTAGCTGCGGTTACGCAAAGAGCACATCAGGTGGTTGTGCCTGAGACGTATAAAGAAATTGATTTTAGTGGTCGGTATGATGCGGTGCATCTTCATTTTAAAACAGCAACTACGTTGAAGGCGTATTATTTAGCTGATCAGTTTCGAAATCGTGGTATCCGGGTTATTATGAGCGGTGCTCATCCATCGGCATTACCTGAAGAGGCTTTGCTGCATGCAGATTGTGTGTTGGTTGGAAATG
Source organism: Thermoplasmatota archaeon (assembly GCA_018824925.1). Classification (GTDB taxonomy): domain Archaea; phylum Thermoplasmatota; class E2; order DHVEG-1; family DHVEG-1; genus JAHJFH01. Next base: position 1,946 of record JAHJFH010000226.1, on the reverse strand, counting down.
CGGAATTTTTGTGGCCACGAGTTGTTACTGATCTTGAACAGGGAAATTTGCAGTCGCGGTATGAGGTTTCTGAGGGGGCACATCAGGATTTTAGATCAAATAATGCGGTAATGCCGGCGCAAGCATTGAAGCTATTTGGAGTGATTGAGGCGTCTCGGGGATGTCCCTATAAATGTGATTTTTGTCAGGATGCTAATGTGGTTTCTGGTGCGGTGTTTCGGAAACGGAACGTGTCAGAGGTTATTGCGGAGATGAAACAGATGCCGCAGCGGTTAGTGTTTTTTTGTGATGTTTCTTTAACGATAGATCCAGTATTTACCAAGGAGTTGCTTCGGGAGATGAAAGGTTTAGGAAAACGGTTTGTGTGTGAAGGAAATGTTGATGTGTTGGCGCGTGATGAGGAATTGGTATCATTATCAGCGGAGGCAGGATGTATCGAGTGGACGGTGGGTTTTGAGTCGTTTTTTCAGGATACTTTATTGTCGGTTCATAAGAAAACGAATTCTATTGCTGATTATCAAGAGGTTGTTGATCGTATTCATAGGTATGATATGGCGATTTTGGGGAATTTTATGTTTGGGTTTGATGCTGATTCAGCAGAGGTTTTTGCGTATACACGTGATAAGGTGTTTTCATTAGGGTTGGATTCTGCGCGGTTTAGTATTGTAACCCCGTATCCAGGGACTCCATTGTTTGATCGATTGGAGAAGGAGGGGAGGATTTTAACACATGATTGGTCCAAATATAATCGGAAGACTGTGGTGTTTCAACCCAATAATATGTCTGGTGAAGAATTACAACAGGGGTATAATCAGGTGGTGAAGGAATTTAATCAGATGGAGAGTCTGATTCAACGATGTTTACATAGTGTGCGGTTAGGGGTGTATCCGTTGATGGCGACGATCGGACGCAATGTTGAGAGCTATTTAAATAGACCAGCAACGACATAAGAAAATGAGGTATTGTATGACTGAATCCATGGTTCTTGATGTGCCGTATTATCAGCAGACACGGTATGCAACTTGTGGTCCTGCGGCGTTGATGATGGTGATGCGTTTTTTTGATGCATCAGTGGTGTTGTCAAAAAATTTGGAGTTTCGGTTATGGAAACAGAGTCGGTCATTACGATATTTTGGTGCGACCCTACCCTCAGGATTAGCGCTGACTGCTGCTCATCTTGGATATATAGTGATGTATGATCAGTTGATACATGCAACTGATGTGTATCCAAAAATATTTTTGTTTTCTGACAGAACTGAGCAGCGTTTTGAAAAGGAGGCACAAACAATGGGGATTACAATTCATTATGGAAGAGAACAATATTCCATGCTTCAGGATGCTTTAAAGAAAGGTGTTCCCCCGATTGTATTAGTTCGTCTTATGCCACTGGTGCAGGAAAATGTGTTGCATTGGGTGGTTGTCACTGGAATGTCTGATAAGCGGGTATATGTGAATGATCCCTATGTTCCTCTAAATTCTTCAGATACGGAAAAGAAAAATGTTCCGATACCTCATGAATTATTTAGGGAAGCTCTTGCTACGGATATCAATAAAGGGTTTCGGTTACCCCCAACGATATTAACGGTTTATAAATAATCATAGTCCAGCCACGTTTTTCTGGTTATAGGTGAGTTGGAAAATAACAGTTTCATGTAATCCGAATGTAAAAATCTACCAAGGAAATCATCGATTTTGGTTTGTTTCTCCTCAGAAAATTGTTGACGAGGTTGTTCGAATTTTCTGATTTTGTATCGTCTTGGTAGTGGATATTTACCAAGGAACCTACGTTTCTCATGTATTGGTATGTCAGTTTGAACCACATCAAGCATTCTCCCCAGATCCTGATACGAGAGTATTCGTGAGGGGTTCTGTCGCATCATCTCCTTAAGTGCAACTATGTTCTTGTCTTCAAGATAATAGATTGATTTGTCCTTGTATTGTGATCG
>JAHJFH010000225.1 GCA_018824925.1 Thermoplasmatota archaeon | reverse complement strand
GTCGTCGCTGGCGAACAATAACGGCTTTTAAGATTTGTCGTTTCATGTCAGCAGCACCTTTTTTTACACTAACAATAACCAAATCCCCCACGCCACCTGTGGGGTATCGTCGGTGAACCCCTTTTAATTTTGGAGTCATTATTATTTGTACAACCTTTGCACCCGTATTGTCGATACATGTTAGACGGGCTCCAACAGGTAATCCGCGCATCACTCGGCCTGCGATACCTTTCATTTTTCGTTCACCTCTAGAGTTTCTCTATTTTTTCAACTGCTACAAATGAGATTGTTTTGCTAAGTGGTCGACATTCAGCTATGCGGACATTGTCACCGATTTTTATATGGAGGCAAGGTGGGGCATGTGCTGAATATAGTGAAGTACGTTTTTCGTACCGCTCATATTTTTTCACGTAATGCATAAATTCTTTTTTTACCGAAATGGTTCCTTTTCTTTTATCTGAAACAACTATGCCGTTTATGGTTTGACCACGTACGGGTAGTTGACCATGGAATGGACAATGGATATCAGTACAAGTCTCAGGTGGTGTTGCGACATTGAGACCGATATTTCGGGTGGTTTCTTTTTTTGCCATGATTTTTTTCACCTTGTCTTTTTTATTCGTTCTTCTGGTCGATATTGGATTTGTGATCCGTTAATTCTGATGTTTTTTCCTTCGATGTATATTTCGAAGATTGCAATTTTTTTTGCAATTCGTTTTTTTTGCCCGTCGATCTCGATGATGAATGTTTTTTTTGTTTCATCGAGGATGCAACCTGATTTGTTTGTCCAGGCGGGATCGGTACAGTGAATGATTGTAACCTGCTTCCCGATGAATTCCATTTTTAGGTATTCTGTGGTGTGCATATGACCTCCTCGGTCTGAGTGTGGAACGGGTGGAGGTGAACTGCTGTGTGTTATGCAACGTCGACGGCGAATCCCATTTTTTCAAGAGATTCCTTTACCTTATTTCTGTGATCTCCCTGTAGCTCAATTTTACCATCTTTGATAGTTCCGCCGCAGGCACATATAGATTTGAGGTTGCTAACCAGGGAATTTAAATCCAGGTCATGTGGATTGAGACCATCAACGATGGTCATTACTTTTCCATAACGCCTCCGGTCAACAGCTATGGTGATATTCTGTTGTCCTCGTGCGATTTCTTCACAGACACAGATCTCTTTTGGGAGACCACATTTTGGGCATATGTCACTCATTTAGGTTCTCCTTCCTCCTGCATGATCGTTTGTATCCGTGCTATCGTCATTCGAAGTTGTCGAATTTTTCCTGGTGAGGGTGGGGATCCACCCATTGCGGATACGCCGCGTTCATGCATCAATTCTTCTTTTAATTCATGGAGTTTTTCAGTTCGTTCTTTAGGCGTGAGATCCCGTATTTCTTTTGCTTTAAGTACCATATTTAGGATCCCTCCGTCATTAATTTTTTCAGATGTTTAATAATCGTAGTTGCGGTTTTTTTTCCTATGCCATCAATGGAAATGATATCTTCGACATCCATTTCGAAGAGTTCTTCGATACTGGATATTTTTGCTTTTTGGAGTTTTTTAATTATTGATGGCCCGATTCCAGGGATTTCTGTGATTTTACTGATATCTGTTTTCTTTGCTGTTTCTGTTATCTCGGGTTTTGGTTCTGGTTTTTTCTTTTCTTCGGGTTTTTCTTTTGCAGGTGCTGTTTCTTTTTTTTGCACTGATTTAATTGTGACTTCATCAGGGAGTCTTGCATCTGGTCTCATGATGCGGACCTTAACTCCGAGTACACCAGTTTTTCGTTTTGCTGTGGCAAACCCATTATCCATAATTTGTTTAGCAACGTCCCCACAATACTTTACATGACCTTCGGTGAATTTTTCTGTTCGGTGTCGCTGTCCAGTGAGTTTTCCTGATATAATGATTTGGCAACCTTTTGCCCCTGCGTTCATTATTCGTCGTACTGTAGAATGTCCTGCTCGGCGGAAATGCCAGCCGCGTTCTAATGCTTCAGCGAGTTTTTCTGCCATGATCTGAGCGTTTAGGGAGGCGGATGATCCAGCTTCTTGGATTTCAATTTGAGGATTGTCAACATCGAACTTGTTGTTAATATTTTCAGTGAGTTCTTTGATTTTACCTCCACCTTTTCCGATGACCATGCCGGGTCGTTCAACAAGAATGTTTATCCGGGTTCCTATAGGTGTTCGTTGTATATTCATACCACCGAATCCAGCGCCCTCTATCTCTTCTAATAAGAATTTTTTTATAAGTGAGCGTTTCGTGTTTTCTTCGATGAATTTTCGTTCACTAGCCATTATTCCGCCTCTTCCAAGACAATTTCAATGTTGGTTGTAATGGTATTTTTATCCGTAGCTCGACCCTGTGCCCGAGGCATAATTCCCTTGATGATCCGTCCGCGATATGCCGATATATGTATAATCTTCATTGATTCGGTGTCAAATCCTTTATATTCTGCGTTATTTTCGGCGTTTTCAAGGATTTTTAGTATATAGCGGGCGGCTTTTTGTGGATAGCTCCCTGGCCCTATTGCGGTTTGATGTGCTCGTTTGTTGAAGTGATAGACAGCGGGTACTGGTCGTTTAAGGTCGATGATTTCCTGGAGAAATTGTTTAGCTTTTTCTGTTTGCATTCCACGGAGTGCATAAGCAAGATTTTTTGAGTCCTTACAGGAGCAATGTAATTCGTATCCGTATGCTTTTGCGGTTTTATCTGGATCGGGTGTAACTGAATATTTTACCATAGTTCATCACTTTAACGGCATATATTTTGATGATCGGGTTGCACCAACACCGGGTCCGGTGTGTTTTACTCTTTTTCGGGTTAACGCAAATTCGCCAAGGAAATGACCAACCATTTGTGGTTGAATGGTGAGTCGTTGGAACTCTAATCCGGTATGGATATGTATATCATGTCCAATGAATGATGGAAGAATTACCATGTTCCGACAGTGCGTTTTAATCAGATCATCCTTGTTAGCCTTGTTTATATCCTCTAATAACTTATTCTGACGAAGAGTCAATCCACGTTCAAGAGATCGTCGTTGTCTTGCAGGTAACAATGGAAGTAGTTCATCTACTGTTAGACTTTGTAGTTCTTGAAGACTGAGGCCATGAAATCGGAATTCTTTTTTCTTTGCTTCTACCTTTTTTCGTAGACGTTTTCGTTTACTACGCGCTGAGATGGTGAAACCACGTTTTTGTGCCATATTACCTACCTTCTCCCAGTTCGCTTAGGTGCTATATGTCCTACTTTTCTTCCAGGTGGTGCACCTCGTGGAACCGAACTAGGACCTCCGATATGTTTATGGTTTCCACCACCATGTGGATGATCAACTGCGCTCATTGCGACTCCTCGGACAACGGGGTATTGTTTCCCCTTTTTTCTATAAGCATAATGTTTATTTCCTGCTTTCATGAAGGGTTTTTCACGACGGCCACCACCTGCGGGAAGACCAATTGTGGCGCGGCATGAGGAATCAAGCGTTTTGAATTGTCCTGATGGTAACCTAATAACGGTTTGTCTCCCAGTGTGCGCAACGATGTTAGCGCTGCTGCCACCGGCGCGGACAAGTTTACCACCATCTCCAGGACACATTTCGATATTACAAATTGGATATCCTTCAGGGACTCTTCCAAGTTCTAGTATGTTTCCCTGATTACAGAGTAATTTATCATCTGTTGCTTGTATTTCTAATCCCGTACTCATACCTTCAGTAGCAAGTACCAGCGTTCGTGATTTATTATCGAATTGGATTTCTGCTAAAGGCGCGGTTCGGCCAGGGTCATGTATGATACGCTTGACGGTGCCTTTCCAGGTTTTCTGGTTATCATATTTAATTTCGCCACGGAATTTGTGCGATGGTTTATGATAGCGACCTTTTGCCCGGCCGCGACGTTGTTGAATGAGATTCTTACCCATAGTTCACCTCTATTAGAACACGCCGATACGCATGCCGAGATCCTCAGCTTTAAAATCTGGCATGAATACGACTATAGCATGTTTTCCATTTTTCATGATTTTTGTATTGACTTTTTTCACTTTCACGTCAAACATTTGTTCAACAGCTTGTTTAATCTGATTTTTTGTAGATGTACGATGTACAATAAACTCAAGAGCATTATTCTGTTCCATTTGGTTCATAGTTTTTTCTGTAACAAATGGATGTAACACGACGTTATAGGGATCCATTATTTCGCTCCTCCAAGTTGTGCAAGTGCAGATTGCGTTAAGACAACTAATCGACCAGCAACTCCACCAGGAGCTAAATGTTCGATGTTAAGTTGATCAGGGGAGATGATATCTACGCCACTAAGGTTTTGAGAACTTTTTTGAATAGTTGCTTTCGAAGTTATTATCAAAATTGATTTTGGGACACGATATTTTCGTCCGCGGGTTTTTCCTCTGCCAGCACGAATATGTTTGCCATTTTCTGATCGAAGTACATCATCATAAATACCAATTTTTTCAAAAATTTGAATAACCTCTTTTGTTTTGGTAATTTTTTCAAATTCATCATCAATAATGATCGGTACTGTAACATCTTTTTGAACCTGATGTCCTCGTTGTTGAACGATTTCTTTATTAGCAGTGGCCGCTAATGCAGAGTTACGGGCAACCTTTCTTTCTTTCTTATTGATTTTTTCATGCCAATCTCTTTCGGCGCGT
>JAHJFH010000224.1 GCA_018824925.1 Thermoplasmatota archaeon | reverse complement strand
TTTGATACAATGAACCTATCAGTGGTCATACAAAACTGGACACAGTTCACAACGGGCCATAAAATTACCAAACCAAAACCACGATTCATAACGAGTCAAAATATCGAAGGAAGTCATCCTGGAATAAGAAAAGATAGTGAAAAAATCGTAATATTCAATGCCCACTATGATACGGTTAAAACCTCACCTGGTGCTGATGATGATGGATCTGGTGTAGCAGCTGTGCTTGCAGCGGCAGAAATACTCAGCCAATTTCAGTTCAATCATACCCTTAAATTTGTTACCTTCTCAGGTGAGGAAATGGGATTATATGGAAGCCATGCCTATGCAAAACATGCATATGAAAACAATGATGATATTTATATAGCCTTCAACGCTGACATGATCGGTCATGCGGATACTTCTCAAGGTGGCAAACTCTTCCGATTATATGCAACAAAGGATATCCAATACACTATTGATAATATCATAAATATAAACACTAGTCTTAATCTCGGTTTTAATTTTCATACCGGAACCCTCCCTGAACAGGGAAGTGGAGGAAGCGATTATTTTTCTTTCGTAGAATATGGCTATGAGGCTCTCGCGTTTTTTGAAGGGGAATGGAATCCAGCTATGCATTCCATGGATGACACTATTGAAAATATGAATATCAGTTATCTTGTAAATACCTCAAAACTTATCGTAGCAACCCTTGCCTATTACGCAGATGCACCCTTAACCCATCCACAGGTACGAATTGAATCACCACAAAAGGGGCATATTTATCTTGAGGCAAAACAAAAAAAAGAGATACAAGATCTTCAAACAATTGTTATTGATGATATTTGGATTTGGGCAGATGTCACACCTGGTGATGCCCCGATAGAATCTGTGAAGTTCTACTATGATGGACGACTTAAATATACTGATTTTAACTATCCGTATAAATGGCAATATAATCTACGATCTTTCCGCAGTCATACGATTTCTGTTGTTGTTCGCGATGTTGAGGGACGAGAGGCGGAGGGCTTTAGTGATATCCTATTTCTTAATCCATGGATTCGTCGATAACCTAGGTTATAGTTTCTTTTTTGTTAGGGATTTTATTCCTTTACTGTAATACCTGATATGGACAATAGTATGATAGCCTAAGATCCACATGAAATAATATGATGTTATGCCATGTAAATCAATGATTAATACACCAATATCTCGTAGGTTTGGAAATGAGGAGGTAAGGATGATGATAACACCAGTTATTGCAGAGGGGAGGAAAAAAATTAATAGTAATACATTCCACAGTAAACGTTCCTTTGTTTTTGAGATAAAGTTTCTCTTTGTCAGAATTCTAGTTAGTATTAATCCAGTGATAACTAAAATAAATGAGATGATTAAATTGATGATGCTGCTATTTTGCAGGACGGGAACGCCGGCTATTTCACTTGTTATAGTGTTAGTAATCGATCCTTGGTTTTGTATGGCTGTTAATTCTAGCTGTGATCGATCGCAAATAGCATCGTTGTTAGTATCGATGAGCCGTCTGCATAAACCGGGATAATAATCCTCTAGTATGCCAATTGGACAGTCTTCCCAAGCAGTTGCTATGGTTGATGCCCCTAAAAGAGGTATTGTAATAATACCAATAATGAAGAGACTTTTTATGTTTCTATGCATAGTTATAGGTTATATAGTTATTACAAGATATAAATTAAACGATTGTTAACGTTTTTAATTTCCTTCATTGAACATTAAACTCATACATATGATATGGTGCGGGTTGCAATCCTAAAGCATCGTATACCAGACATGCATTAACATTTGTATCATGTACATACAATCGAATCAAAGAAACGCAAGCCGTCTTCGCCTCAGTTTCAATGTATTTAAACATATTCTGAAACACCCCTTTCCGACGAAAACCAAACTTAACATACACACTCTGAACCCACCATATCTGCCGATTACGCCAATCACTCCACTCAAACGTAATCATCAACTGACCCACAATCTTCTCATTCTCCAACGCTACAACATAAAATCCCTTTGAGGGATCAGCAAGCACCGAATATACACCAGCAAGTGTTGTCTCTAACTCAATTTTACAATTCTCAGATTCCTGCGCTAGCATTACATTATGAGATGCAAGAACCTTAGCATCAGAAGACGCAGCTCGACGAATCTGCATAACCAGTCACTTCATAATCCCAATACCATTATTTATCAACTAAGGAAAAAAATTTAATGAGGATCATTGCCTTGGCCATTACCTCCATCAGTTTCATGTTTTTTAACCGTAACATGAATCTGTTCAGATGCCTCAAGATCACCATCACTAACAGTTAACATCACCCAATATGACCCCGTTTCAGTAAAAGTATGTATGACGATAACACCTGAAGCATTGGTTCCATCATCAAAATCCCACAGAAACGAAAGAGCATCCCCCTCAATATCAAAAGTTCCTGAAGCATTAAACTCGATAGATTCATTCACAAATATTGTAATAGGTTTCCCTTGGCTACCATTTGCCACTAAATCGATAGCTGGTGCCCGATTCTCGGTCATATTTTTCAAAAGATTTTTCTCCCCAATCCGTTCAATATTTCCATTCCAATATTTCACTCGAAACGCCCCAATCACCGGTAAAAGAATATATTTCTTTCCATGACCAGGACTACGAATAGAGTTATTTAAATCGATATCAATTGTGATAGTGTTATTCCCTTTTTGAAGTGAAAAAAGATGTTGAATCTTTAAAGTGTTTGATGGGACCTTAAAAACAATAGTTTCTCCCGTTTCTTTTAGAATACCTGTCGCATTTTCAACAACGATCCACAATTTGGTATAATTTCCGGTTAGTATATCACCTATCGCTAATGTTTCATTAAGATCTTGTAAATGAAGATTTAGCAGATCTATCGTCATTGTTTCAAGTGGAATAGATTCCCAACCTGTCTCATTACTATGTAATTTAACCTCAGAAAAGGTGATATTAACATAATTAAACTCATCAATAGGGGCATCTCCTATCCGTATTTCAGCT
>JAHJFH010000223.1 GCA_018824925.1 Thermoplasmatota archaeon | reverse complement strand
ATGATGTTCTTCTATCTGAAATTTATGGAGAGTTTAGAAAAGTGCAAAAGTCTTGTTAGAAGATAAAATCTCAGATGCAACACGTAAAAAAATTGCTGATGAGGAATTTCGTGAAATAATAAAAATTGCCATGGGTCATAAAAAAACATTGAGTGCATTAGCAAAACAATAACCCCCCCAAATCCTTACCAAAATACAATATTATTTTCTTCATTAAACAAACAAAAAAACATCCACATAGTACACACTAAAAAAAACAATATGTATTAGACAGGATAACAACCTTCATAACAAAAGGGTATTCATAATTCCAATATGTAATCAACTAAATCGTACATATTCAGCCATAAAAACATCATCAATAGTCTCAACACCCTTTTCTGTAGTTATGGATCCAGTACAATGCACATGAAGTCGCCAATAATGAATAAATGTCATTACACGTACATGATGCACATCCAAAACCTTCATAGAAACATCAACCGCATAGGACTCATGCTTTGCCTTCAAAGATAACTGATGAGGAATGTTTTTACCATGATCCATATGATGATCTATGGTCTCAAAAATAATAGATTTTTCTGGGATATTGATATAAGAGCCGCCATCCGTGTTGATTACTAAAAGTCGTGTTTCATCAGAAATTGTCCGCATAACAGAAGACCAAGTAAGAGTATTGGTTTTTGAATAAATTTTTCCCCAAAACCACCCATAATTCCGGGTTGCACCTAAATGTACCTCCCAGTTATGATCATGATATCCAAAACCCGAAACCGGAAAAGTATCGTTCCCGATACAGAGTTCCCCAGTAACCTTGGCTTTTGGTTGGGTGACTGCCCACCAATCACCTCCACGATGCTGCGCCTTCCACCCTGGTGTCGTCCCATCAAAATGTAATGTTGCCTTATTATCTTCTAACGAGAAATCAAGATCAAACGTCCAAAGCCCCGTTTTTTTATCATAACTGCCAGAAATAAACGGAATATTATTGATAGAAACCAGGGGTTTATCCTTAGATAATTTAACCTTTTTTAAACGAACCGTTTTTTTCTGATGACTAACCAGTTTAGCATCTTTATAGATATCAAATCGAATAATGGTAAAAACCAAATGAAGACCACTTAGTATCCGAATACTCATCTGAGCACTATAACCATTATCAAAGAATGCATCAAAATACCACCATTCCGTGAATTGTAAAGAACGAGACCCATGAAAAACATCATCTGTTACATCAACCGCAACGGGAGTGAAAATAAATTTTGAGGATGGTTTTTTTCTGCGCATTGAACCTCATGTATAGATAGAGAATCTTATAGAGGCAGCAAGCAAGAGAATAAAAATTTGACGATATGATAAAACCTCAGTTTTTTTAATGAATAGTACCGATTTCCATAGTTTGTTCAAAATATCTTAAAATGTATGAGTATATGTTTATTCAAACCACTTTACTCATAGAAAAAAAGAAATATAAAATGTGTTTATACACCTCTTCTAATGAAGCGTCTATCCATAAAAGAAAAACTTATTGCGCTTCTCCTGTTACTTCGAATCCATAGTGCCTTTTCTGAACCAGTCATCATGATTTTTGGTGCATTAGTTAGTGGTCTGTTTGATCTTAAGCTCATAGTGATAATTTTTTTAATTGGGATTTTCTATCATATTTTTGGGTATGTTTTAAATGCTTATGCCGATGTAGAAGTAGACAAACGATCATCGGAAACGAAAAAGAATCCCTTGATCTCTGGAATGATTTCACCTAGATCGGCTCTAGTATTAGCCCTTGGGAGTGGAGGTGCTGCGATTGTTTTTAGTATCGTGTTTTTTGCACGGTTTGAACCAACGGTACTATTGTTGTTAACCCTGATAAGTATTGTTGCTTATGATTTTTCCCGACGACGTATCCGTGAGATATCTGATGTTATTATCGCAGGATCTCTTATGTTCTCATTTTTTTATGGTGCCAGCTGTGTTATATATCCTTGGGGAGTGACTATTTGGATCATTGGGTTGATTATTTTTGTTGGCATTATTTTTGTGAATGGTGTGGAGGGGGCGTTAAAGGATGTTGATCATGATTTTGTGAGTGGTGGTCGTTCAGTTGCTGCTATTCTTGGGGTCAAAGTGCAGGTTGGTCAGGTGATTATTCCATGGAAATTCAAATTTTTTGCTTATGGGTTATATGTGATTTGTATTGCATTAGCTATTCTTTTTATTCGACAACCTGAGATTATGGCGTGGTATCGTTTAGAGATACAACTCTTGATTTTTATTCCCCTTATTGTAATTATCACATATGGTATTTCACGGTTGTTAACATTAAAACATTTTCTTCGATCCCGGATACGACAGTTATATGCTCTTATCAATGGTACCGCAGGTGTGTTGATTTTTTTATTAGTAATGCCAATTATTGGGATGATTAGTTCATTGATTCTAATTGTTATGCCGGTATCTTGGTATGTTCTCTGTAATGTTGTATTGTATGGAAAACCATTTCAACCTGGTGTCTAGGCTCCCCTTTTTAATCCTTTTTTTCTGGATTGCCGGAGTATTACCAATTTTCTACAATAATTGTGTTGATGATGATGTCATCAATCGGCCAGTTTGTTAACCCGTATTTGGTGGTGGTTTCAACAGCAGCTATCGACCGGAGGACCTCAAATCCGTCGATTATTTTTCCAAACGCGGCATATGAACCATCGAGATGAGGTTGTGCTGTATCACAGATAAAGAATTGGCTTGTGGCACTATTTGGATCATTCGTTCGAGCCATGGAAATAGCGCCATCAACATGTAGGATATCAGGATATGTTTCAAGTGGGATTGGTCCAAAGGGGCTTTCTTTATGAGTGCCATTTGGGTAATAGCCTCCGCCTTGAATAACAAAATCTTCGATGACCCGATGAAAGACTAATCCATCGAAAAAATTATTGTCTGCTAGATTTTTGAAATTGGTGGAGGTAATCGGCATGATCTCATAATAGAGTTCAAGGGCCATAACCCCTAGGGTTGTGTCGATAACT
>JAHJFH010000222.1 GCA_018824925.1 Thermoplasmatota archaeon | reverse complement strand
GAGGTGCCATCACCCCATTCGATATACAACCGGATTGGGTTACGATCAGGATCAATGGTGTAAACTGAATAGAACTCATCCTTCTGTGGTTCAGGATAGGTTTTTTGCGAAGAAATTATAGGAATGCCTGGTGGAGTATTACTGGTTACTTCACCAAACGCATGGATATAGCCACCATGACCATGTTCATCCTCATAATGTGATCCAATGTAGACGGTGCCATCCTCCGCAATAGCGGGTGAGGACCATACCCAATCATAGGCTATCTGCTTCCGCCAGCGGAGGGTGCCATTGGGGTTCACGGCAATGAGATCTCCACCCTTGGTCTCTAAATAGGTTGCGCCGACATAGATAATACCATCAGCCGATATTGCGGGGGATGACTGGGTGATAGAATAATATTGCCCCAAAGGTAATGCCCATTTTATCGTGCCATTAGGGTTGATGGCATAGAGTTTATCACTACCGGCATAGATTGTGCCATCGGGCCCGATACTGGGGTTGGTTTCCGTCCCGGCATCTAACCGTGTTTTCCATTTAACGGTACCATTTGGATTGAATGCGTAGAGGTTATCATCAAATGAACCAACATAGATCGTTCCATCAGTGTCAATGGAGGCTGGTCCTTTTATCACATCACCGGTTTTGTATTTCCATTTCAATGTGCCATTGGGGTACAGGGCATAGAAATTGTTGTTGAATGAACCACAATACAATATTCCGTTGTCATCGATTGCTGGTGCAGAAAACACACCACCACTGATGCTATAACTCCAAAGCAGGGTTCCATTTGGATGTATTGCTACAAGATATCCTGGGGTTCCAACTCCCACATAGATAATATCGTTATCTCCAATGGTGATGCCACCATCACCAAATCCACCAAGTGGTGTCTTCCATTTTAGTGTCCCATTGGGATTGATTGCATAGAGTTTATGATCCCAGCAACCAACATAAATAGTGCCATCCTCAGCGATTGCAGGTGTGCAGAACTTCATCCAACCATTTGCTTTAAAGCGCCATTTTAGTGATCCATTCTGATGTATCGCCAAAAGATAATCTCCAAGATGCTCATAACCCCCTTGTGTGTAAACGGTTCCATCTGTGGCAATTACTGGACCACATACCACTTCTTCTGTCGCAATACGCCATTTTTCAATACCAGGGTTCTGACTTGTGTTATATGGGCTTTGTCCTGAGTGTTTCCGGTCATGACTATGCATTGGCCATGAAGAGTTAATCGGTCCTACTGTTTGAGGAGATGGTTGTTGAAGGTAGGGTGTGATGTTTTGTTCAGTATGAGGATATTGAATTGTATAGCGAGGTTCATCAAGATTGACGGTAATAGTGTCTGGTGATGCTAAGACATAATCAAGATTAGATCTCACATCACTACCATCAATATCTTCAGGCGATGTATGAACATAATCAATGAAATCCTGTGAATCATCCTCATATCTGGTTTCCTCAACATTCCACCCTCCACTAAGTGGACTAATTATTGAAATTAAGAACAGAACGATAATCCCAGTTGCTAGGGTCTTTCTATGCAAAATGATGTTCCCCCAGAGTTAATATGTCTGTATTGTTATTTAAATATAGTTGCAGAAAAGATGCATAATACTGGAATAAAGTTGAACATCATCTCTCACCATCATTTCAATTTCCGTGTTAAACACAATTTTTATCAAAAACCACAAATCGTGTTAGTTATTTTTCATATTCGTGAGACACTACACACCTATCCCTCCCGTAAAACCATGATTTTCATATACCTTTGTTTCTATTCCAAATCCGTGAGATACCGTTTTCCGTTTGCGTGATATGAACCATCCCATGAACGTGAAATATCGCATCTGAAATACCTACACTTATTTCAAAAAATTGTCAGTTGTACAATCATAAAAAGAATATGTTGAATGGGAACGCACTCTCTAGTAACATATGCTATGAATATTCAACAATGATTCAAGCGGATAATCTATCAATTATTTGCCGGTATATAGGGCACAAATGCTGGGTCACCATACAATGTATATTCCTGGAAAGACATGTATTTGTTATCTAATCGTGTATCAAGGCCTTCGGGACCAGCTGAGGATGTTTGTTCATAATACAACTGATCAAGCTCAGGAATACCCGTATAGACAAGAGGTGGGGACCACCAAACCTCCCAATCTGCATCCTTTGGAAGATATTGATTTCGTGCTTCACGAAATGCATACCCCAGACTTGTACCATCCTTATCTAACTCCTTTATAAGATCCTCATAAATCATAAAACCAAAATGAAGATCAGGATAGATACCATTTTTCACGTTTCGGTTCCATTGCAGATATCGTAATTGTACCTGACCCGGGAAATCATATTTTGTTTTCTTTGGCTCCAGATAACCACCAGCGATATTTGAACTAGTCGTTGAGGCGATAACCGCATTACAGCCTGCATGTAAATATGCCTGGCTAATACCTTGTTGTGGATATAATCCATCGATTTTCCCACAGATACAACTTTCAATCCATAGAAATGAGGGCCCTAGATTCATATTTTCAACATTTCGAGTGCTATAGTACCCATGGCCACTTAGAGATAATCCCGTACCAAACCCCATGATCGTAGCAACTTGTGCCATAATTTTTTCAAGTAAACCATTGGCACGTCCCATACCGAGTTTATACATACCGACATCACCCATGCCAAACATATGTTGGTTTCCATGGGCGTTAGCCATAATGAAATTGCTTGCCTCCTGGGTTTCACCACCAATGACATACCCCTCCCCCAATGAATTGCGTAATTGCCGTTGAGAAAGTAACAATTTATTCAAAAGATTCGCGTTTTTCAATTTATTAATTGCTTCATCAGAAAACCCCTGGTAGGTGGCCTCATTTTCCCTAACATACATCGTATCAAAATCAAGAGTTTTTTCTAGAAGCTGTTGAAGGGTTAATCCATTAATATATGAGGCGCCGGTTTCCATTTTCATAGGCTCACCACGCTTTATAGTCTGTAAAATTTCTCCAAATATTTTGTACCGAATAAAAGGTTTCTGAAAATCATTGCCACCACCCAGCTGCACAACCGCTGTGTCCTTCCAATCACCCATATCATCAATAATATCATCATAAAAAACTGTCCGTGCAACTAAGGCACTTGCATCCTGGGCATCCCACCCTGTTATACGTCCGACAATGTTTTCTTGATAGGGATAGGGGTTATCACTATACAAATCAGGGGCACGAGGTGACCAATCACCAGGATTTGGGTCGATATTACCATACATAAAATCACTCGGGACGCCCCCACCAAAATAATATGCTACCTTATCAAAGGGTTGAACAGGATCAATCGGGCTATCATAAATATATTGTGGAATCCCAGTGGCCCCACCAATTAATGAAATATACAAGGGATTGTTTTTATAATAATTCCGGAGGCTTTCAATATCTCGATCATCATACAATGTAATACTTGCTAATGATGCGAGGACCCCGTTAAGTTCATCATGAATCATAAAGACATGGTCATTTGAGGCACCCGTCAACGCAGGATTTCGTCGGGGCATATAAAAACCCGGTGAGGGTTTCCCCATATAGAGAACATCATCATCAGCGACAAAAGCATACTCAGGTTTACCCATTAAAATACCCTGACGATATGCAACAAGATAGGGTGCTATAGATGAAACCCCTTGCATCAAAGGATAATAGGGGTCACTAAGTTTATCAACCTCAATCTCGGCACGGACTTTCCCAGAATCTGATGCAAGAAAGTTGGCACGGGCACCAATTTTATATTCAACACCACCACGGTCATACACAACCGCTTCATCATAGGTCATATCCATGATGATATCACCCTGGGCATCACGAACCGGTATACCACCAGAGTCAGTTCCCCCTGCATGGATCTCAGCAGACTGTAACCCTACCGGAACTGAATCCAACATCGGACCACACATAAAATGGACATTATCACCCAGATCATTAACATTTTTTACTTCTTCATTAATGCCCGTAAATTTTACGAGCGCATATTTATAATCCTCAGGGATTTCAAAAGTCCCAACGGTATTTCCCCCTTGATTTTGAAGCGTGGTAACAATCTCTGTTGTTGCACCGGTAGGAATAGTTTTTTCAAAGGTATAAGAAACCGAATCAAGGACCTCTGGTGGCCAGGCATCCATGGG
>JAHJFH010000221.1 GCA_018824925.1 Thermoplasmatota archaeon | reverse complement strand
CAGAAGAAAAACCCTGATGTCGCCGAGCTGGTTCGTGGTAAGACAGGGCGGGTCTATGCTGTTGATACTAACCAGGAATTATTGGCATTTATTACTAAACATGCTTCGGAAAAGGGGGTAACAAATATTGTTCCATTTTTTGCTGAATCGACGTTTCCTGATTTGCTACAACAGATGGTTGATTTTATTTTTATGCGGAATGTTACGCATCATATTTCAAATCGGGTTGAGTATTTTACGGGTTTAAAAAAGATATTGAAACCGGATGGGAGACTTGCTATTATTGAATATGATGGTCGGGGCGGTTTTTTTAGTTTTCAACGGTTGCATCGGCATTTTGTTCCCCCAAGTATATTACAAGGTGAGCTGAAGCAAGCAGGGTTTATGTTACTGAATAGTTATGATTTTTTATCAGATCAGTCGTTTACAATTTTTGGTTTAAAATAATGAATTTTTTTGTGAATGTGATGGTGTAAATATATTTCTTTGGTTAAAAAAATGGAATTTGAGGACTATAGTCCTAGAAAATATCTTAGTATTGGAAATATATTTGGGAACCGATTATGTATATTTTCTAGGATGGAATTGGGATATATTCCTTGTTTCATTGGCATCGAAATATCAAGTGTTGTCCAGTCACTTTCTGCGTTATATGGATCTGTTGCTTTTGCTTTGATTTGATATGTCCCTTTTTCAGCCCAGGAATGTATACCTGATGCTGCTATTCCAGATGGTGCTGGGCCTATTTCGTCGACAGTTCCGTCTCCCCAATCAATACTATAATATAATGCATCATCGTCGGGATCCAATGAAACAAAACTATAGGTATATTCTTTGCCTGGTTTACCATGTGTTGTGCCATCAATTGTAGGGCTACTTGGGGGACTATTACCGAAGATCAATGCCCAGGTTGAATCTCGAATGGTGATTGCATCTCCATCTGTGACTGACAGCACTACTGTATAGTTCTCATTCTCATTGTAACTATGTGTTGGGTTTTGTTCATCTGAAGTATTGTCATCACCAAAGTCCCAGTGATAGGCATATGGTGGATTTCCATTTTCAGCGATGCCCGTAAATTGAATCGGTTCACCAGCTGATGCATAGTATGGGCCATGTGCATTTACTGTATATCCAAGTATGGTGAAATCATCTGCGGAGATTGCACTACTACTTGTTGCTGTTGTGGTGATGATTACTTTCACTCGACAATTAGTTGAACCACTGGCATCAACCAGCCACTGATAGCACCCATTGTTGGGAATATCAGATATAATGGTATCCCAGGGACCAGAATTCCCGTTGAGTGATATTTGAATTTTGACTGATGAATCACCCTGTGATGAGGGTATGGCAGAAAGCCATCGTATTTGTCGAATTGAGCCACTGCGTAGGGTCTCTCCGCCAGTGGGTTGCTGTATGCGAGCAGAGGGTGTTGTTGGTTCTTGCCAGGGAGAAAACGCCCGTAAATAATTTTGGTATGACGGCCAACTCCCTTGTTCAGCCTGAATAACGACATCCTCACGACCATCATGGTCAAAATCACCATCGACGACAAAGGCAGAATAGCCACCATTTGTTGGTACAGAAAAGGTGCCATCGGCTATCCAATTGCCATCTCCATCACCAAGATAGAGATACCCGGTGGGGGCTTTATAGGCAACGATATCTAGGAATCCATCACCGTTAAGATCGCCAAATTGTGGATGATAGGAACCTGTTGTGGGTAACCCGTTTGAGGCTAAATCCCAGTCAGTATGTTGTTTATCAAACGTATAGCATCGTACACCGGAGGAGCTATAGCCTAGGACTATGTCATCGCAGCCATCCTGGTTCATATCGCCTACATCAAGACCTTGCCAACTACTGGTGGGAAGACCTGTTTGGGTAAGTATGAAATTAAATGTTCCATCCCCTAGAAACACAGTTGATCCATCTTTATTTCCTGCAAAATCGGGATAGCCATCGGCATTGAAATCACCGGTTTCTAAGTTATCATAGGTATTTCCACCGGTTAGGGACCATTGATGTGTCCAGGTCCCATCTCCATTATTCTCATATTGATAATAGCCATTACAGCAGCCAAATGACTGTGAAATAATATCGAGCAGTCCATTACAATCAAAATCAGCAAGATCTGTTTCAAACATGCCCCAATCTTCACCAGTGGTACCTAGACCGGTTGCCCATGGTATCCAATTTGTGCCGGTTCCATCTCCTAATGCTGCACCAATGAGGGTATCACCAAACCCGGGGGTACTGCTATAATCATGATGTATCCCCCAGACTACGTCTAGAAAGCCGTCTAAGTTGAGGTCCCCGGCTTCAATGCCGCCATATCCGAAATTTCCTACTTGGTGAACTGACCAGGAATTTATTCCATCGCCCAGCCATACCATAATCCCATGTTGATCACTGTTAATATATGGTGATCCATGATCCCCGACACTTATAATATCTAAATGACCATCATTGTTGATATCTGCGAGTTCAAGCTCGGTATCACCACCTTCTTTTGCGGGGATGTTTAAACCAGTGGATTTCTCAATAAAGGTAACATTTGCTATTTCTAAAGGAGTGCCTTCATGGTTTAGCGCCTCAGAACCGGATAGTAATGGTGTTGCTGAAGTAATCAAGATAAATACTAGCAGAAAAATATGGATGTGTTTTCGTATGTTATTCATGATAAATATCACCGTTCAGCTGCAT
>JAHJFH010000220.1 GCA_018824925.1 Thermoplasmatota archaeon | reverse complement strand
TCTTCTCCAGCCTCAAACTGCTGCTGAACCATCGTATAAATATCTGTTATACTATCCATAGATGTATTTGAATAAGGCACCAATGTTGTGTATCCACCAAAATCTTGAATTAATCGAAGGATTCCCTGATTGATTTGTTGATACATTGATGCTGTTTCATTCATCACCGCATCTAGAAGTTCATCAGGCTCTTTTGCCCACCGAAGAATAATATCAAGGTCCTCTTCGGTTAATAAATCAGTTTTACTCAAAATATTGATTTGTGGCATCCCTAAACGAAAATTAGTTGTCAATGATAAAAGAATTTGTGAAACAAACCCAGATGGAGAATGGGCTAACCCAGGATCGATAAGATAATTTATCATAGTTTTTTCTGGGTTTAAAGCATTTACAGTATATCGTCCAGCTTCACGAAAAACAAATAATTCAAGCTGACCAGGGATATCAATCAAGATAAAATCAGATTTGAAACTCTCAATTTGATCCTTAATCTCACCAACATTCAGTGCAATCATATCAGCACAAGCAATTTGGGCCCCATTTGGTCCAAGATCATGAGTTTCCATAACCTCAGATAAGGATATCCAATCTCTAATATCAATATCTGGTTTATAGGGTAACGATGTAACACCTGGATCTAGATTTACTGTAATCGCATCAAGACTATGGAGCTGACACCATTTTAAAAATGTATAAACGAGGGTTGTTTTCCCTGACCCGGCAGTACCCATAAAATACAAAAAGATATTTTGTTTCATGTGATCGCTCGAAGCATATCCATATGTTTAATACGTTGGTTTATTAGGTGTTTCTTTCCGATATCATGACGGATAAAAATATGGTCACTTTTAATATAGGAAAGGGCTTCTTCAGCAATGTGTTCTGCTTGAGGTATATCATCAGCAATACCTACAACAGCAAGAGATCTTGATGATGAGGTATAGATCATGTTATCTTTCTGATTAACAGATGCATAGAAAAGCCGGGCACCACAGTTTTGAATTGCCTGTTCATTGACATGAATTGGTTGATTTATTACAGATTGATAGCCATATCCCTCAGGAACCACATATTTACAGACCGTAGCTTGTTCATCCATATGAATATGGAAGTCGGATAATTCCTGATTAATGATTGCCTGACATAATTCAACATAATCTGTTTGAAGAAGGGGAAGTACATTCATAGCCTCAGGATCACCAAATCGGGCGTTAATTTCAATGATTTTAATACCATTTTTTGTTACCATGAACTGCCCATATATAGGGCCGATATAGGGATATCCTTCCTTTCGTAATGAAGTGATAATTTCTGATAAAATATAGGCGCCCTGATCATATTCCTTTTTTGATAGAAATGGTAGGAGACCATCAGCGCAGCTGTAGGATCCCATACCTCCCGTATTAGGTCCTTTATCACCGGGTAAGAGACGTTTATGATCCTGAACCGCGGGAAGTGTGAGGATAGTACATCCATCAGAAAATGCTTGTAGAGTAAATTCTTCCCCAATTGCTTTTTCTTCAATAACAACCTGAGCTGCGCCACCTATCTTTGTCGTAATTACTTGCTGTATGTACTCCATTGCTTCTGCTGTTCCATTAAAATGGTCTCCCGCTACTCGAACTCCTTTTCCCCCAGTTAAACCAAGAGGTTTTATAGCGATATTTCCATCTAATTGCTCAATAAATGGTTCTGCATCATCTGTGGTGGAAAAAACATGATATTTCAACTGACCAGGTATTTTATACTGTTGAAGTAAATTTCGCATCCATGCTTTATTGGTTTCAATTTGCGCTGCTTTCTGAGATGGGCTACAAACGTTAATGTTCTGTTTTTGTAAGACATCTGTTAACCCTTGTTCTAATGGTGCTTCAGGTCCGATTAATGCTAAATCTATCTTATGGGATTTTGCATATTGTACTACTTTTGCAATATCCGTTTCTTGACCTAATTGATACTGTTTTGCGAGGTGTGCGATTCCTGGATTGAGATTCTTCATAAAAGCATATAGTTCAGTGGTTTTTGATCGGTAAATAGCATCACAGATTGCATGCTCACGTGCTCCCCCACCAATGACAAGTACCTTCATATAAAAATTCCCTTTTGAGTTATTGATTACCAGGTATTTAATGTAACCTATTTTTTTAATATGTCGCTGATGGTTATCAGGGGTGTAAAGGTGATGTTGAGTGACTCTATTTTTTTTCGTGCACCGCTTTCTCGATCAACAACAGTTAGTACTTGATCAATTTGAGCGGTATGGTCTTTGAGAATTTGTATACTTTTTAGAACTGATCCACCGCTTGTGGTTACATCTTCTATGAGGAGGACTTTTTTGTTTTTTATATCATGTCCTTCTATTTGTTTCCCGGTTCCATGTTCACGTTTTTCTTTTCTGATAATTACAAAGGGTATGTTTGTTTCTAGTGCTAAGGCGACGACTAAGGGCACGGCTCCGAGTTCCATTCCTGCAAGGACATCGTAGCCTTTGGTTAAGGGGGCCATGGTTTCAGCGATTATTTTTAGGGTGGTGGGGTGTGTACTTGCCTTTTTAATGTCGATATAATAGTCACTGACTGCTCCTGAGGTGAGTATAAATTTTCCAAATTGGATTGCGTTACAGGCTTTTAATTGAGTGATGAGTTCTTTTTTGTTCATGGTATTATTACAAAGTATGGTTATTTAGGTTTTAAGCATTTCATTTCATTTTTTTTGTGTTTGGTTTTTTTTATAAATAACAAGAACTTTAGTTGATAATCAAAAAAAACCAGTAGATTCATAAGTTAATTAAAAAAGGAAGATATGAACTTGAAAGATTT
>JAHJFH010000034.1 GCA_018824925.1 Thermoplasmatota archaeon | reverse complement strand
GCATCTGCATCGGAACACACACACCATTATTATCGATACACACGCAGGACATCGCCATCATATTTCTCATGGCCCTTATATCCGGTGTTTTCGGCCATACACTCTATAACTGGTCGCTGGAATACATCCGCGCCTCCGTCGCTTCAGTCTTTCTCCTTGGCGAACCCATTGGATCCTCCCTACTCGCCTACCTCATTCCCTGGATTAACCAACAACCCTCACTCTTTACCTTTATCGGGGGAGGAATCACCCTTATTGGCATCTATCTCGCCGCAAAACGTCCCATTCGCCTCAAAGTATTATAGCCCTCTACCACATAACCCCCGATAGGCTACCTCGAATGCATTCCCTACCGCAACTACAAAACATACCAAAATATCACAACCTATTCATCCAAAAAATATACCATAGCAAAAAAAATATGGTTGCCTATGTCCTCCTCAATGGCAAACCACGAATTCTTAAACGGTTCGCCCCAGGATACCGAACAAATTTCACCACTGAAGCCACAACATTAACCACTGCCTCATCAAACCTTTCCATCCCCACACTCTTTGAAAAAGATGAAAAAAACCATGTCCTCACCCTTGGATACATCTCTGGAGAAAACATGTGTGACCTCCTCAATGACCCCAAAGTTACGTTACAAGAAAAAAATAGATTAATGCACCTCCTCTCCACCTGGTTCATCGAATTTCACACCTTCTTCAAAACCGAAGACTACAATCTCATCCATGGAGATGCCACCCTACGTAATTTCTTATTTTCAACTCGTATCTGGGGCCTTGATTTTGAAGAAACCCGTAAAGGGCAACCTCTTGAGGATATCGCCACCCTCTGCGCATCCCTACTAACTACCAACCCCTTCAACGCCACCTATAAATACGATCTCTGCACCACCTTTATCAGAAGCTACCTTCGTACTACCTCATATACACAATCTAATATAGCTAATGAAATCGCGTATGCCGTCATCCAAAAAATACCTTACCGCCCAACAGAGGAAACCAACCTCCGAAACCTCGCAGAACACGTTAAAAACCATCAATTTCTCTCAAAAAAAGGGCCAAATTTTTAAATAGCAATTGATGATTTCCCGACCTGATGACACTATGGGGAAGGAACGAATAATCCCACTACTCGCGCTCACCTTTTTACTTCTTAGCAGCGAAGCAACACTCTATGTCTATGCAACGACAACAAACGCTACAACCATCACCATAAACGCACAAACCTATACCTATGACCAAATTTTTACTCTCGCTGAACCACGGACCATCGATGATTTCCAAGGTATCGCCCTTGATGATCTCATAAAAAAAACTGGTCCAATAAACCCTGAAACATATACCTATACCATCAATGGTGCAGATGGATATCAAAAAACAGTAAAATGGGAAAACCTACAACAAGGACTTCTCACAATCGAAGGTCAAGTTATCTTTGCGGACCTTCCCAAAGCATTTCGCGTTCGAGATGTCATTCAAATTGAGGTGAAGTAAGAAATGGAACGAAGTAAACTCATAGCAACAATTCTTGTCTTTGGATCATTATGGGGCCTTGCAGAATGCATAATCGGTGGTTTCCTCAGAGATGTTAATCTCCCCGCAGGTGCCATTATGACCGGTTTTTTCGCAGTCGGACTATTATCTTTAAGTCGAATCATGTTTAACATCCGAGGTATGCAACTTGGAATGGGATTAGTCGCCGGAACCCTCCGTCTAGTTAACCCGATTGGCGGGTGTTTTATCTGCTCAGCTATCGCCATCATGGCAGAAGGTCTTTTGTTTGAACTCATATATACCACCCTCTACTCAGACAAAAACCAGATTAAAAATCTCACACAACTCACTAGTTTTGGTATCGTATCCGCCTACAGTCTATATGTCGGGGGATACATTATCACCCAAATACTTACACCTCTGTTTTCCTCCGCAGGGTTTTATCTCACAAATCTTCTTGTCTTTATCCCACAAATACTCGCAAGTGGCCTCCTTGCAGGATTACTCGGTGCAGCAACTATCCCCCTTATCTGCAAATCCATAACCCTTAACATTCATATCGCTGATCGACAGTATCTCCCCACAACACTAACTATTTCATTGATCTGCTGGGTTCTTGTGATAGCAAATACTCTATTCATCATAGGAGTATGAGAAAAAATATGGTTAACGTCCTCAAGTTCTACCCAAAAAAATGCAAGGGCTGCCTTGAATGCGAAAAAGCCTGCTCAAACGTCCATTTCAAAACCTTCGATGGCAAAGAAAAATCAGCGATCCGTATCACTAAAACCGAAAAAGGATATCAGATGCATGTATGCGATCAACGCGGCCTCTGTCTGGATATGTGCCCAGTAGGTGCCCTCACACGTGGAAAAAACGGTGCTGTTCTCCTTAACGTAAAAACATGTATTGGCTGTCAAGCCTGCGTCGGCTTCTGCCCTATCGGCGCAATGCGGAAAAATGATATCCGCATCGAACCATTCAAATGCATCTCCTGTGGTGCCTGTGTACGTGCCTGTCCTGAACACGCACTTGAACTCATGGAAAAATCACTCGATGCCATCAAACAGGTGGTCTACCATAAATTAGGAGCCTGAACAGCATGGTTGAAGGACAAATAACTATCACAGACTATCAAACCGGAAATACCAAACACAACTGGGATCTTCAAAAACTCAAAAAAGGACATAAAATCCTCACAAAATATACCTATAAAAAAGGGGAAATCAACCGAGGATACGCCAATCGAACTCTCTATGTAAACCTTAGCACCAACACCATCAAAGAAAAACCAGTCACCAATGACATGAAGAAAAAATTTACGGGTGGCCGTGGCTTCGGCCTCAAATTACTCTGGGATGAAATACAGCCTACAACTCGCTGGGACAGTGAAGAAAACGAACTCGTCATCACCACAGGACCCTTATGTGGCAACACCCAATATCCCGGTTCAGGAAAATCAATCTGTCTCAGTATCTCGCCATCCACAAATATCATCTGCGACTGTAATGTCGGAGGATTCTTTGGTTCCTACCTAAAATTTGCCGGATTTGATGCCCTCGAAATACAAGGTAAGGCCACAAAAGATGTCGTCTTGATTGTTGATGATGAAGCCGGGGAAATCCGAATTGAAACAGCACCCCACGAAGAAACAAACTCCCATCATCTCAATGAACAACTCACCCATCTCTACGCCTCAGAAGACTCAGAAAAAGCACGTCAAAAAATCTCAGTTATTTCAGCCGGAAAAGGAGCCGAACATAGTTATTGGGGATGTCTCAACTTCTCTTTTTGGGATATCCGCCGAAAAGTCGCCCGAATGAAACAAGCCGGACGCGGGGGTCTTGGGACCGTGTTTCGGGACAAAAAAATAAAAGCAATTGTAGCAAAAGTTAAACATTTTGATGGGATATCGAACCATCCTGCTGATCCAAAAAAACTTGCTGATGTCGGTATCAAACTGCATCGAGAAATCCGTGATTTAGACCGCTATCAATGTAATATGCGAACTGTCGGAACCGGACATCTGGTAGAAATCATGGATCAATATGATCTCCTCCCCACAGAAAATTATCGTTTCGGCAGTTTCCCGAAGGCATCCAAGATTTACTCACCAAAATTTTATGAACATTTCACCAAAATCATACCCGATGGCTGCTGGCATGGCTGTACCATGGCCTGCTCAAAAACTGTTGATGGATTCACCATAAAAACCGGACCCTATAAAGGAGAAAACGTGACCGTTGATGGCCCAGAATATGAAACCATTGGCGCTGGATCCAATATGAGCCTTTGGGACCCCGAATGGATCCTTGAGTTCAACTTCTACTGCGATACCTATGGCATTGATACCATATCCACCGGAACCGCTATCGCTTTCTACATGGAAATGTATGAATACGGTATCCTCAACAAAGAACGATGCAATGGTCTCGAACTCTGCTTCGGAAACGCTGATGCGGTACTGGAATTCATGCATCAACTCGCCCAGGGCAATTCCAGTGAATTTATCACCATTGCTGGAAAAGGCACACGGCGTGTCAAAGACTGGCTAATCACCAATGGCTGGGGCGACCCCGCCCTCATCAACGAAGCAGGTATGGAAAGCAAAGGCCTCGAATTCTCAGAATATGTCACCAAAGAATCACTTGCAATGCAAGGTGGCTATGGTCTCACCCTCAAAGGACCACAACATGATGAGGCCTGGCTCATATTTATGGATATGGTCAATAACGCCATACCAACCTTTGAAGATAAAGCAGAAGCACTCCACTATTTCCCCATGTGGCGAACCTGGTTTGGCCTCAACGGACTCTGCAAACTACCCTGGAACGATGTTGAACCTATCAACAACGCCCAAACCGATGAACCATCAAAAGTACCAGAACATGTCCAAAACTATGTCGATATACAAAATGCTATGACCGGCTGGAACGTTGATAAAAACGAATTAATCCTTCAAAGTGAACGCTGCTACAACTGGCAACGATCCATGAATGTCTGGCTTGGCCGAGGACAACGTAAAGATGATTGGATCCCATACCGATCGATGGGACCCGTAACCGAAATGGAATACATCTCTCGGAAAGAACGTTATGATAAAAAATTGCATGAAAACCTAGGTATCAAGAAAAAGGATCTGGAGCACAAAACCGTACGAGAAAAATTGGAACTACTCTATATTTATCGTCGAGAACAATACGAAAAACTTACTGATGCAGTATATTATCGACGTGGGTGGACACCAAATGGTATTCCAACACCCCAAAAAATGAAAGCACTAGGTTTTACTGATAAAAAAATGTTGACAATACTTCAGAAAAAAATTGATTCTGATGAAAAAGCAGGTCTAAACGCATGGGGTGGTACCTATAAAAAAGGTGAATCCCCGCCAACAAAAACAAAAAAGTATTGGGAACACTGGTAGTTCCTAATTTATTAAAAAAGGATTGTTGGGTGGGTTTATCCCCCACCAGGATTTATTATTATAAAGAATAACAATGTTGTTGCTCCTTGTTCTCGCATATCTGAGCTACGGGGAATATCTGCTTCTACGATCACACGGCTTTTTCCAAACCCTATGATAGGTGAGGATGCTATCTCAATTGCTGCCCCAGCAGAGATAGTTGATATAACCCCTGTGGTTTCTCGCCCCATAAGAATCGTACCGCCTTCAAGACTGATACTCCAATTGACATTGAGTGCTTCAGCAGCACCCATGTTTCTAATGACCGATTTAACCGTGAAGAGCCCACCTGAGATTAATCCAACATCGATGATAGGACCTTGAATAATGGTAATGGTTAAAGGGTCTGACCATACGCTTGGGGTACCTATTGTGTCTTTTGCACGGACAACGACATCATAGGTTCCTGGGTGCATCCAGGTATAAGATGCCTCTACTGGTGTTCCCGTAGAAAATGGGCCTATCCAGGAGCTCTGGTTGCCATCATTCCAGTCAAATTGATAGAAGAGATCTTCCCCCTCAGGATCCTCTGAGGAACTAGTGAATGAATAGCTTATTTCATTGATCCCTTGTGTTGGTCCTTGTGGTGTGGTTGGTTTATCAGGAGCGCGATTGATGATACCCATACGAAGGTCGGGGTTTCCCCACAGTGCACCCCATTCAAAGGTTTCATATTTATCATAATACCAAAGACTGTTGGTATACATTTCAACGAGTGACCATTGATGAGATTGTCCTTGGGTGAAATCATCTGAGGTGACACCGACGGTGAAGAAATAATCAAGAGATTGACTTGATCCACTATAGGGGTTATTCCACGCCGCTTTCCCATACGCTACTTTGGTGGCACCAAGAAAACCCACACCACCTTTTCGCAGCATTGCCTGACCAATGTTGAGATAATCCGTATCTGAGTTACTACAGGCATCAGCAAAAATAATGGCAGGGTAATCATCATTGAGGCTTTCACAGGTTTGGGTGTCAACAAATGGTTGTGATGGGTAGTATTCATAACAGCCTGTGGGTGAACCATGACCTGCCCAATTGACAAAAGCATAAGATCCTTGGGACCAAATGTTCAGGACATTGGCATATTCAAGATTATAATCCATGGGAAAGGTTGATTGTCCTTGTTCATACATCCGGGTCATTGTCCAATCGGTCATCCAGGGTTGATTAACTTTAGTTTCCATAAGGACCGCATTATCGGTATCTGGCCAGAAAAATGCTCCAAGAAGAAGGATGTTCTTTTTGAAACTGGGGTCATTGGTTTGTTCATAGGCAACGGTTTTTTCACAGATATGATGAACCGTAGGAGGATCACTCCAGGGGATACGACCAACCGTTACTTCTCCATAGAAATCAATAGGATCACTGTTTTCTCCATATTGATGATCTCCATCAGCATCCCAGGATTGACTATCAGGTTTTGTTAACTCTGCATAGTAGAAATCGGTTTCAGGGTTACCATACCCTGTGTTTTGTGCAGTTCGTCGCATCGGTACATCATCATAATCACCTATGACAAGGACATCGAGGATTCCCCATTCATCGGTGGGATATTTTTCTCTGAGGAAATTCCGCATTTTTTCCTGTAAATCATAACCAGCGTAGGCGCTATCGATCCAGCTGGTAGTCACAACATTGACATTATGACCTTTGTTTTCCTCCCATTGGACAAGATCAGTAATATCATCCACTAAATCATCGATAGTAATAATGACAAAATCATAGGTTGAACGGGTTTTTGCAGTAGTGTACCATTCTTCAACCTGATTAATATTGGTGATGATATTGTGTGCCATTTTTTGTGGAAATGACTCACTTGCGACATATGATGTTACTGGGGTAGGTGATGGTTGATATTCAACCGTGATGGTAATTTCTGGATAATAAAAGAGTTCTTGAGTGAGCGGGTAATAGGTAAATGGGGTGATGCGGATATCGATAAGGTTATATTCTCTGTAGGCCGCGGTACGCAGGAATGCAACTGATTCTGAGGGATATGGATCATTTGAGGTGTATACTTCGTGATAGTTTTGTTCGTAGGTTGCACGGTCACGTTCATTTATAACAGGGTTTTCTTGCCCAATAACTTGCGGGGATGAAACGGGTGGAATAGTATAGGTGCCAGGTAATTGGATCATTTCAGTATACGTGTAGCGTAGATCGCTGAGGGTTGCTCCTGGTGGAAGCGCAAGGGTATATATTTTTGACGGGAGGGCAGGTTTTCCGGGAATGAGGAGGTAGCCATATCCCGGTATGGTGAGTTGTTCTTCAATTGGTTCTGAAGTATAGATATAATGTGGTATAAGGATGGCGGTGGTGAAAGAATTGGTTGGTTGGCTAAGTTCGGTTGCCTTGACATTGAGGCTGCTACTTCCTATGAGTATGATAGCGAGAAGGACGGTAGCTATGCCAGTAAAATTGTTATATATTATTGATTTCATATTTTTCCCAATTACAAAATCATCTGGATTTCATATTTAAAACTTTGGAGTTTGTATCGAGGAGATTTTTGTGTCTTATTTACAGGGTAAAAATATTATATTATCATTTTTATAGTAAGTTTTAAATACTTAAATAGCGTAATAAACAACATGAGAATGGGGGACACCTTTTAAAAAAATCGCATCTCCTCACCACCTCACAATACCCCATTCTCACCTACCATCCATAAAAGAAAAAAAACCCTCAATAACCGAACCAATACTTCTACCTACCAAAACTTCCACATAACCAACGAGACCAAAAAGACCCACACACCTCAGTCGGAAATAACGCTCGTTCAACATCAACAGTGTTTGAACGTTCCGCAACATACAAATTCACCCCAACATGTGTCCGACAAACCTCCTCAACAACAACCGGATCCGTCGGTGCTCGATGTTCACATAACTCAATAGTATACGACAAAATCCCCTGCTCACCATATAGCCAATTCTCCGACGTCCCAATCGTCCCACCAAACCGCGGAATAACATACTCATTACCCAGATACAAATAATAATCATTAATACGAGAAATATTAGACCCAATCGATCGAAACACCACCTCATCAGGCGTCACCAATGACGTATGCGTCCACGGAAACAAAATAAACTCACCATACGAATGATACGATATTGAAATATCAATATCATGTACCTCCACAAATGCCTTCACCGCCATAGTTTCCTCCTCAGAAAATGGATGCTCACCACGAAAATTAAACCCTGAATCCAACGAATAATACGTCAAATGATACGATAACGGAAACAAATAATATAAAAACCATTGAAACCCATAATTCCGATTCAAATCTACCCCATATGACGTAATCTCAGGACTCAATCCATATGGCCCATAATTTGGCGCTCGATTTTTCCGAGAATCTACCTCAACCCCATCAGGATTCACCATCGGAATCACATAAAACCGTGTATGATTCAACACATCTCGAACCCGATCCTCAGAAGGATCCTCATCAACCAAACCATCCCCATCATTATCAGCACCATCAATAATATCCTCATTTACCAGCCCATCACCATCATCATCAGTATTAGCCCGTTGACTATAGGTCACCATATGATTAATAAAATAAATCAAAATCTCAAACGAGGGTTTCTCATTCCCATGATGCGCCCCCATAAATAACACCCCCGACTGCCCTGAGGTATTTTGTTGGTCACCAGATAATTCTATCACCCAAATATCTCGCCCCTCATAGGTCGTCCCCAGGGACTCAAGACGCATTACCATGGGATACTCATCTGCTAAAAGCTGCAACTCATCAGTCATTTGTTGATACGTATGATATTCGTAGGGATCTTCATACACCACCGGTGAATAATATGACGACACAGACCCTACAGAAACAAGAATAACTAGTAACACAATAAACGTACTACAGACAATTCGATACTGATTTCTGTGTGAAGATATCACGAATTTATCCCCCTATACATGTAGTACCATAACCCGCTATATAACTGTTTTGAACTCGTATCTTGAACAAATCATAAAAAAAAATTGTTCACAAAAATGATAGCCCCTGTAAAAATATTTTTGCTATAATAGTCAATGTTGATACGACAAGAAGCAGGATGAGAAACTGTTTCATAGATTGCGTCATCATAACACCTTTTACAACGTTACTACAGTCATAATACCTTATATATACTCGGAATTTGTTTGGAACTTAGCCAACAAAAATAAAGAAAAAAAATAAAAAAAAGAGAGATTGGCTTAGAGTATTTTGAGAACAGCCATGGTTTGTGGTGCATAGTTACCCGCATTATCATAAGCGATAACCCGAAGGTTATAGATAAATAACCCAAAGGTTTCCCATTTCCAGGTATACGGTGCTGAGGTACAATTTAGTTGTAGAACATCATCTACATAGAAATCGACATGGTAAATACCTGAACGATTATCAAAAGCATTTACCTCAACTGTGATAGGACCTAGGACAAGGGGTACGGGAATGGGAAGTGGAATAACCTCTTGATCAAAGAAATACAACGCCTTTATTGGACGGGTGATTTCAACAAGTGGTGCTTCTTCATCAGGTACAAAACATAAAACAACCGCATGTTCCACAATACAATAGTCATAGGCGGTACTATAGTCAGGGAGCCACCATTCAGTCTCAATATCTGGATAGGGAGTCCCTATCGTAATATTGTAGATATCATGTGATACATTGATGGCATCATTATGATTGGTACTTGAGGTGTTTGCTACATCTTTAGCAGGGTCACTAAATGCAATCATGAATTCATCTGAGTTGACACCCGCACAGGTCACAAAATGGCCTTCTCGACGTTCAACAGTGGGTGGTGGATAATAATGCTCGGTTCGAAACGTCCAATCAAATGGATATCCTAATGGATCAGTACCAAGGGTATCGAGCCATCCTTGTCCTGGTGGATAGGGATCACTGGGAATGTCAATAATGTTGGCATAGAACCATTCGTAATGAAATCCCGTTAATACCTGTCGCACATCAAAGTAATATGTATTATTGGGTGTGAGTGACACATAGGGATCAAAATGGAATTGTACCCATGTCGGGGAGACCAGGGAACCCGGGTTCATAATCGTGGTCCCAATAGGGGTTCCTGATTGGACATCATAGACATTTATTTCAATATCACATGGTGGTCCATTACTTACAAGACAAATTTGTATAGCATCAAGTCGTGAGACTGTGGGAACAAAACTCTGATAATCATTCCAGGTAATTGTCTGTAAATTATCATTTCTAAAGGTAAAGAATGGTTGTTCTTGGTCAACGACTTTATCCCCAACAACATATTCATAGAAACCAAGTAGTAACATCACATTTTGACTGCGTTCAATTTCTCCTTCAATAAAATCAAAGGTAGGGGTTGTATACGCATTAAGATCATAGGCAATATCTAAACCAGTTGTTTGTAACCAATCTGTAATCCCATCGGTCATCATGGTTACCGTGGTTGTCCCTACATCACAGGTCCCCATTGTTTGGGCAAGAGACTCAATTAATAATGGAACATTGTTGGCA
Source organism: Thermoplasmatota archaeon (assembly GCA_018824925.1). GTDB lineage: Archaea > Thermoplasmatota > E2 > DHVEG-1 > DHVEG-1 > JAHJFH01. The sequence goes on along the minus strand of JAHJFH010000034.1, from coordinate 1,639 downwards.
CTATGGTCATCCCCTGCACCATAATCCTCAACCATCGGATAGATATCTAGTCCATCACCCGGTGTTCCTGATGGGTCAGCGAATTTTGAGTCAAACCACCAGAGACAGTTGGCGACTGCTACTGGTCCGCAGAACGCCCATTTTACAAGATCATCCCCAGCTGCAACGCTTTCTAGCATGCAATTAGGACCTGGTGCAATACAATTGTCAGCAACATTAAAGATATCGTCACCAGAAACTGTGGAGTCAATAATTCCATTAGGGCCTGCAATGATTTTTTGCCAATTGTTCTGCTGTTGATCAAAATCCGGTACTCCCTGCGGCGCATAGTTTTGATAGGGTTCTTTCCAAAACCATCCCTTAGATGATAGCGGTTGTGGCGACATCGTAATCTGCGTTGATGGTATCGCTGCGGCACAAGAAACAGCTGTGATGCAAAATGCGATAGCCAGCACACTAGCCTTGAACATTATTTGGTCTTTCATATTTTTAATCCCCCCAAATAAGAATTTCTTATTGGTTTTAATATCTACATATAAATATCATATTTAACTTTATAAATCTTATTCATGCATTCCGGTCTGCCATTTATCTACGACAGGAGTCCCTAATTACTTTTAAAAAAAAGAGAAAAAAGGGGTGGTTTATTGCACATCAAAGGATTTTAACTGCATCTCCAGCTTTTTAATATATGGCAGTTCCTCAAATTGCCCGGCTATCTTCACAATATTTTTAATTTCAGGGACATAATACATTGCACCAAGCCCACCAAACATGGAAATGTTATAGGCATCATAATCCTGACCAGCTACCGTAATAGTATCATTCCCAAAGCAGGAAAAAACGTTTGGAATCTCGGGAATCGCAAAAGGCATAACAAAACCAAATTCTTCTAATGCCTGTCGAATATCTATAATCGGAAGAAGATGTTTATAGTCTGGCGGAATAATCGCATTTTCCGGACCAGCTAACATGACAATAATGGTATCAATGAAGTTAATTATATTCAACCAGATCGACTGTATCGTTCCATCAACAGAGAGATTTGAACTCGGTAAACCCCAGATGCAACTCATATTCAACGGGAAATGTAAAAAGGTGTAGGGTGTTTCAAGATCAATCTGCAGATCGATCGTCGCAGGAACCGGAAGGGTAAACGGAAGAAGGCTCCCCCCATTTTGTTTCACATTTAACATCATCAATCCTTTTATCTCAGCAGTAATGATTGATAAACCCAAGGTTGCAGCATCATAATACATCAAACCAGAAATCGTGCTACTTACCAGCGATCCATTAATGTCATAAATATTTCCCTCTTTCTCAATATGGGCATAAAGATCACCTGAAATCCCTGTGTTAAACTCAACGGTATATTCACCACCTGATACATCAGTAACAGATAATGGTAGACTATCCATAGCTAAATTCAAATCAATAATTTGATTATCCTCATCGATTTTTATCGCAAATTCACTAATCTCATATTCCCACGTATCACCTACAAACCAAATGGGCACATCCTCATCAAACATAACTGGTTGGGAAGGACGTATAATTGCTGATTCCTGCATCATCAAAGGCTGCGCTGACGTAAGAAACGTTGCAATGAGCATAGCTGCTAGAACAATCACAAACATTT
>JAHJFH010000219.1 GCA_018824925.1 Thermoplasmatota archaeon | reverse complement strand
GTTTAATTTGTATTTGTTGTGAATTGTTGCATGATTGTTTTTTTGATAATGTTTTTATGAATCTATTGATTGTATGGTTGTGGGATTTGCGTGAGTATGGATAAGGATATGATTAATTCAATTTATAAGATTGTGTTGATTGTTGCGTTGGTGTTAAGTATTGTTTCTATGCTTTTACCATGGGGGGAAATCTCGTTTCAACCATTAGGAAAAATGGATATTTATTCGTGGGGTGTGAGTAGTCAAACGAATAGTATTTTTACGGGATCAACTCAGGAATCAGGGTTGTATATTTTTTTGTTTTTTAATCAGAATTTTATGACGATGCTTTCTGAGAATCAGGAGATGATGGGTTTTATTTTTCCGATGATTTTTGGTATTTTGGTTTTTCCGTTGTTGATTGTTGGTATTGTTTTTGGTTCCTTGTATTTGTTGAATAAGCCGCAGGTGGGTTTGAAGAATTTTCGGGATTCAGGGATTTTTATTTTTACGTCAGTGATATTTTTTTATATTTTTATTCAGTTTGGTTTATTGTCGTTGTTGAGTTTTGGGATTCCGTATATTTCGATGGCGAATTTGTTTTCGTATTCTGCGGGGTATTATCTGACGATTTTTGCGGGTGTATTGGTGTTAGCGTTGTTTGTGATTCATACGGAATTTGTGAAAAAACGGTTTGATATGGGTGGTTCTGTGAAAAAGGATGATGATGTGGTGACCTTGTTGAAGACGCGATATGTGAAGGGTGAGATTTCTAAGGATGAATATGAGCAGATGAAAAAGGAAATTGAAGATTGAAATGGTAGATTTGAGGGAGAAATATGACAAAAAAGTATTGTAAGGAATGTGGTGGAGAAATAAGTCAACCTGCAAGTGGTAATCTTTGTTGGAAATGCTATGACAAAATTCATTATGGTAAATCACCTAAAGAAAAAGAAATTGAAGAAAAATTAAAAGTGAATATAGAAAATCTGGATAAATCAGAAATAGATTTACTTAAATTACTTATAACACAAAATGGCGAACAACTTGTATTAATTAGAACGATGAGGAAGCATCTTGGCATTATTTACGGGATAATAGTATTATGGTTCATACTTTCGATTTTGGGTTTATTACTATCTCTTGCTTGAACACCAACGTATCCATATTAAGATGTTTAAACATCTCTTGATATATTGGGGGAAAAAATGCCTGGGGGAATCTCCAAAGAGGAATATGAGGAGATGAAAAAGGAACGTTAAGATTGAAATATCAAGAGAATAGAGGTAAGTGTTGTGGTGTTCCTGGGTGTAACAATATAGCTAGAGTAAAATGATTGTGTATGACGTGTTATCAGAAGAGAAAAATTGAGAAGAAAATTGATGAACCATCGTTTAATGGGTGAAATGGTAGATATGAGACTTGTAGATTTGAAGGAGGAGAACATTCTACACAATCCGTGCATCAGTTATGTTTAGTTATTTTCAGGTCAGTAGGGTATGGTTATCTTTCAGCATCTTTTTTGATTTTTTTTTCCACATCTTTTACATGTTATATTCACGTACTTATTTTCTTGGTTTGAAGGCTTTGCAGTAGGGGCATTTATTTCGATTGTATTCCTTGCCACAATTCCAACATTGCGTCGTTGGTATATGTTCGGGTTTTGGTAATTGAAGTTCGTTAGGATGTTGTTTAAGCCATTTGGAGAATCCTTCAGGTTTATCGCGAAATACTGATTCGTCAGGTTCTCCATGTGCTAACCGTGCTTCAACCTTTGCTTTATATGCGCGATGGATCGCGTCTAAGTTATCAGACATAGTTACTTCACATTCTACATTTAGTAATTATCATCAAAATCTTTGAGAGAATCGTACTAAAGCAAAAGGGATATCCATCTATTTTTTAATATTTTTTTGATAAAAAAGATGGTGTTCATTGAAATTTGAACCCAAATTTAATGAGTTTCTTATCCTTTTTTTATGAATGGTTTCGCAGGGATAATACACATGGGAGTGGTTAATGATTACCTTGATATTAAAAAAAAATTGAGTAGATGGTTATAAAAATTTTGAAATCTCTTTTTTAACCTTAGGACTTATGACCCCTCTTTTTAGTGCATTTGTGAATAATGTAATAAATTCTTCTTCAGGGATAATCGGTGAAAACTGACCAAATTTTCTTTTTCCATCAACTGTAAGCCAATATGGAAACCAATAAAATCTTCTGTTATTTTCAGTTGATAGTATGGAAAAGATCTTTGGATCAAATTCAATTTTTTTTCCTCGCGGATCATCTTTATCCTCCCATGCTTCTATTTTATTCAGCTCTGCCCAC
>JAHJFH010000218.1 GCA_018824925.1 Thermoplasmatota archaeon | reverse complement strand
TCATCATCATTTTTTTCTATTTCGTAGGTACTAGTTGTACAACAAATCCTTTATAAGCAGAATGATAAAAAAAGGGGTGAGGAGAAGTACATGGTACCATTATCAGCGTTACCATGGAATACCATTGGTATCGTTGCCGGCCTATCGTTACTCATTCCGAGTATTGTGTCCATAATATGTATTAAACGACACCGATTTGAAGAATTGGGATGGATACTCGGTTTTTTTTTGATTATCCTTAGCATAATTACGTATGTCTTCATAATTCCTATGACTGTGGTTGATGAAGCGACTCTACCAGCAGATTATATATGGGAGGATACGGGAGAAATATATTATTGGGAAAAAAACAGTGTAATTGCACCACATGAATCACACATACAGCTGCCCCCTCGAATTGCGGAATATTTCACTCGTAGAGAACCTATAGAAATAACATTTTTTGGGAAGGAAGTAATCACGGTTAGTGCATTAGATCATAAACGTCAGCAGGCAGTTATTCAAGATGTTTTATTAGATGAAAACAACGAAATATTTACTGTGATTAATAACAAAGAACCTGTGGCTGAATGGTATACTGTTGAGGCACAATTAACAAATTTGAAATATGTCCATATTAACGCGGGATACATGGGAATCCCTGCGCAACCCACTTCCTCAGAATACCCTGTTGGTTGGGTTGAATCTGGTGGTTCACCTGATGGTGAAGAACAGCTGGTGCTTTTACGAACTATGAAAAAAATCCGTTCAGGTACTATAGCGGGTAAACAATTTGCTGTCTGGGAGTCAACTGTCTATAATCAACCGATTTCATGGCATGGGGGTTCATATATTTGTGATGAAACTCTGCGGTTAGTTGTCGATCCACAAACCGGATATATCATCCATGTTTACCGAAATTTAGTTCTCTCTGCGCATCTCTCCCAATTTATCGAGTTATATTATCCCTCTGCTCTTGAATCACGTTTTGTCACTCGATTTCTTGGTTGGAATGATCCCATTGGTGAAGCTGCAATTCTTCGCTATGAAACCACTCCTGAATCTCAGGCGCGTCATATTGATATAATTAAGGGTTTTGAGGGGCAACTGAACTATTTCCCAATACTTATTTGTGTACCTATAATCGTTATTGGAATACTTCTTGTTTGGCGTTATAGTGGACGGAGTTATTATTGGAGAAAATACAAAGAATTTGAACGGTGATATTAAGTATGTATTGGACAGAATATAATTCGTGGGGTAAAACTCGAATTCTCATAAAAGCTGTTATCGTCATTAGTATCTTTGTTGTCGTGATATTTCTTTTTAATAATCTTATATTATCCTCAGAACAAACTATTCTTGATTCTGGATCAGATAGTCCACCCTTAATCACTAAGGAACCACCAACGCCACCAGGTAATAACCGTCTTGTTGACAAAGGGAGACATGTGCTCACGCTCATGGATGAAAGTGAACATCGGTTTAGTAAGCGAGAATGGTGGTATTTTAATGTCTTTTTTACTGATTCAAAAGGAGAACTTGTTAACTGGTCCATGATTATTAGTTTTAATAAAATGGCTTCAAACGATATTCGATTTTTACAACGAGATAATTTTTTCCTTGTTCTATATGATAATCTAGGGACCTATTACAGCTATAATTCACTAAATAATCCTCGAGGAAGTTTTCAAGCGGGGCAAGAAGGAGTTGAACTATCCTTTGGACCAAATTTTGCCAAAGGGACCTATCCACAATGGATGGTCCATGCAGAAGATCAAAATAACGAACTCATAACCGATCTCATCTTCACTGCTGATTTCTTACCGGTCTGGGTTGAAGGACGAAGCTCTAATCTCGTTTTCGGGGGTTTCATGGCGGGTGACTACTACATACCTCGATGCAATGTCTCTGGAACCCTTCAATGGAAACAAAAAACCTACAATATTACAGGTATTGGCTATCATGATCATGTCTGGGAAGCTAATATCCCTCGTTTCATTACCAATGGATGGGAATGGTTTAATTTTCATTTCGATAACGGCTGGGAGATGTATGTCTCAAAATTTAATCTTCGTCGGATCAGAGACGTCTATGCTGGTGCGATTATAATCTCCCCGAATAATCGAAATTTAGTTGAATTTAATACATTCGATCTAAAACCACGCAATCTTAATAGCGCAACAGGTATCGCACGCATGAAATATCCACAAGAATATACCTTAGTCGCTGAACGAGATGATATGAAAATATCTCTTGAAATTAAAATATATAATATCTGCGAAATTGTCTGGCCTCGTGCTCGTACAGGCATGTTTGAAGGTCCTTGTTATGTATCGGGGACTTTTTCTTGGGATCAAGAGTGTGTCACGCTTCAGGGTTTTGGTATGTCTGAAGTAACGATTGTTGAATACCTTCTTCAACGACCAAAAATTTTGGATCAATTACGCGCCAAATAGAAATTTTGTTTACTTAATAGGATCTAGGAAAACGACTCATTTTCAGGAAAAAGTATTTATATACAATAAAATAGATAATTACTTGTGATAAAACTTAAACCCAAACAACTAAAACCAACACCAGTAAAAAAAGTTCAGACTGAAAAAAAACCTTTGAATCTCAAACTTCCAGAAATCACAGGACTCACCACACTTTCAGGCATACTCAAATTACGTATAGCTGTCATCATTATTTTCCTAATGATGACCATCGCATTTACCCTAGCTATAACCTCTGAATTCGCGTTCTCAGTTGCGCTGATCCTTCTCAGCTATTTAGGAGTACTCGTTCTATTGATCAAACTCTTTCTTATTAAAAAAATTTAACCACCACCAAAACATCACATATTCTAAACATTTATATAATAAGCAAGTGTATATTATAGTACCTGTGGTGTTATGATGCAAAAAGCCAAAAAAACCATTCTAATAATCCTTATTCTTAGCTTATTTATCATCCCTGTAAGCACCTCCACCTCTATGATAAACAAAGACACTAGTGAAGAAGATGTTATTCTAAACATACGTGGCGGGATTGGCTTTGTTTTAGAAATCATCAATAATGGTGAAACCCCTGTAAGCGTGAATTATTCCATTGAATGGTATCGATTCTCCAATAATAATTTACTTTCATGGATCAATGGAACCATGTACAATATATCTAATTCATTTAGCAACCGTTTTCTATACACACACCTCCGATCACCCTTGATGAGAATAAATGTAACTATGTGGACGTCTGAACAAGGTATTAAGCGAATGGGTATTGTTATCAGTATTTTTCGAATATTTCTTACAGAAGAGCGCTACTAATATACCATAAAATTATGATTTTTTTTTCAGTAAATAATAGTTTATTAGATGTTTAAGGTGTTCTAAAAAAAAATGTGTGTTGGGTTAATGAATTAACCCAAGTGATATAAGTTCTTCAGATAATTTATCTACTGCTAATGAAACGTCATCAATTTTTCGTGCACCGGTACACACGATTTTACCTGAACCAAATAGTAACATTGCTACTCGTGGTTCTCGTATTCGGTATACAAGTCCAGGGAATTGTTCTGGTTCATATTCAACGTTTTCTAACCCTAGTGCCATTGCGACTTCATTCAGGTTTAATTCTCCCCCTAAATCAGATATGGCGACGATATTTTGGATAACAATTTCGGGATTACTATATACCTCAACACCAAGTTTTTTGAGTTTTTCAGCAATTATGTTGATGGTCGTGCGGACATCCTCAATGTTTTTTGCACCCGTACAGTTGGCTTTGCCACTTCTGAAAAGCAGTGTCGCAGTTTTCGGGGTGCCAAGACGATATACTAAACCAGGGAATTGTTCTGGTTCGTATTCAGCTTCTTCTACTGATTGAGCAATAACATCCAAATCGAGTTTTTCAGCAAACGATGTGGATGCTACAATATTTACTACAATTACTTCTGGCATATGGTTTTTACCTCCTTATTTAACCATACCCCGGGTTTTTAGTTTGGAAATTAATTTATCTAGTTGATTGGCAATTTCATCGTAATTATTACCATTACAGACAACTTTTCCCGAATCGAAAAGAAGTATAATTGTGTTTGGGTTGTCTGTTGGGTAAATAATCCCTGGAAATATCTTAGGGCGATACTCTGCAGTTACCAGTGCTTTTTTAATTACTGATAGTTTTAGATGCTTTCCAATGGTTGTCGATACAACAATATGCTGAATCTTAATTTCTGGGTTTGTGCATCGAGGAATACCGATGATTAAAAGTTTACTTTGAATGATATTGATGATCTCAATTACCTGTTCATTAGCGGTTGGACCTGTTAATACGAGGCGCCCATTCTTAAAAAGTATTACAGTAGATCGAGGTGACGGTATTTGTAATACGACTCCGGGGATATCTTGAGGTTGATATTCTGCGTGCGGTATGTTGTGAAGAATATTATCAAGATCAAGGGAATCCGCAATACGGGTTTCTACCACAATATTCTCAATAATAATATCTGCCATAAGAGAAATTTCCCTTCCTGAAGTATATAAAGGTTTGTTATAAACATTTCGTAAGAGTTCTACAAATTTACCACTTACCACACTTTATCGACATCAATATCTATGTCTGATGTTTTTTTCTTTGATGTTTTTGTTTCGGTTAATCGATCTATTAATCCACGGAATTCACTGGTTTTACCATTAATACGACGTTCACAGCTTGCCACAGCGAGTTCTCCTCGAGTTTTTTCAATTAGTCCGCGAACGGTGTCTTGTTTTTTCTTGATAGGGATAAGCCCTGAGGGGTAGTCAAAACTCATGATTGCCTCATAGATGGAGTCCATATAGATAAGATAATCATTGGCTTTGGCTGAGTTACCTTCAAGTATATTATCAAGTGCGCCTCGTCTGAGTTCTCCTACTATATCACAAAGTCCTAGTAAATATGAGCTATATGAGACTTCTAAAGAATCTGGATCAGGGAGATCTTCGTTGTTTAGAATATGGATTAAACATTGTGCTTCAACATATTCTTGTTCAGCGTTTTTGATATAACCCGCGTGGTATATATCACTGAAATCTTTTGTAAGTGAAAGTAAGGTTTTAAGATGTTTTGCTGCTTGATCGATTAGTTTTTGTGCATCATCTGTTTTTTGTCGATGTAATGCTTGAATTGCTTTTCTACAACAGATGATGATATCTCGTGATATCCGAAGTGCTTGTTCACGGATTTGGTCTTTTTCATTGATGTGTTTATCTATCTTTTGAATGATTCGATCTAGATTTTGCATTCTTTTTGCAACACCTAATGATGTACATATAAGGTTTTTCCCTTATTTCGGGCGATTA
>JAHJFH010000217.1 GCA_018824925.1 Thermoplasmatota archaeon | reverse complement strand
CATCTAATCGTTCCGTGCTATTAATTTCAATTATGAGCTGTTTCCCTTGGGTTTTCATCCCGGAATTTTTAAATCCTGCAGCAATGGCTTGTTTTACTAACCAGTTTGCGTCCTCAAATGACGCTGCAGCAAGGTGGAGAATTGGGGATTGAGCATACAGCCAAATCATCCCTTTTGAGGCTTTTGAGAGGGCTTGACGAAGGGTTTCCTCGGTGATGATGTGATGCCATTTCCCTAAAATATGGGCGTTCAGTTTATCCCCGAGTTTGGGGAGTTCAAGAACCATGATACGCCCTGCACAACTACTTGTCGTAAAAAATTCTTTTTTGATATTGATGGCATCAAGCAGTGGCATAAGCGACATATCGACCTGATTCGCAATATATGCTTCCTTTAGTTTCTGTATAGCATGTATTTTTGCCTGGGTGAATTCTGTTGTTACCATGAACCGTACCATTCATTATTTAGTGGTTTTTGAGGTTTCTTTTACAGTAATTTCGATATTAATTCCACGACTACTGAGTTCTGAAAATAGTGGCTGAGGGGGAATAATCTCTTCTGGACAAAAAACTCCATGTTTATGTATTTGGTGTTCGAGAAGCATATCTGCAGTAATTGCTATGGGGTATCCCGTCATACGCTGCATGGCAGAAATATTGTTTTTTGTGTCATATTGATCAATGATTTGATATTTTCGGATAAATCGTCGGCCACGGACATATCCAATGCCTAGTACTTCTAAAAGGATTGCATCCTTTCCTTTTGTGGGGACTTTTCGTCTTAAAAGTTCTTTTAATATTTCACGTGGGGTAAACGTTGTGTTGTTTAGTGTTATTGGGGTTGTTTCTGCTAATCCTAACTCAAACAGTGGTCGTATCATAGCACAATGGCCTGGATATCGGATTGTTTTATAGTCTAAATACCCGATTTTATTCTTGAAGGTATAGGGGAGGGTTGAGCAGCCACCTGAGGTAAGAAATGCTTCCATTTTTCCAAAGGGTGGAGGAAAAATGATGTCCTCTATTTCGGTCAATGATGGTTTTTGGATGATTTTGCCATGATCAAGTATTAGGGCGGGTTCTACATACTCATTTATTAATCCTTCTAATGAAAATACTAGTTGATAGTTCAACGGAGGTAGGGGGTCTTGTGGGATGCCACCAACCCGTATATTGACGCTATCGATGGTATCGAAATAATCAACAATGTCGTGGGTGATAACTGATACTAATCCTGGTGCAAGACCATAATCTGGTATTACTGTTACACCCTGTTTTTGTGCCTGGGTATGAAGTGTTCGTTCCTGTGTGACGATGTCATTATTTCCACCGAGATCAATGAAATGTGAATGTGTCTCTATCGCTAGTTTTGCTAAGGTAAAATTGAAATGATATGGGACTGCAGATATAACCAGGTCTGCGTGTTCAAATAGGGGTTGTATCTGAGTGATATCTTGAACGTCTGCTTCTATAAAGTTGATATTATTTGTTTTTAAAAAAGCCTGTGCTTGTGCAAGAACAGTTTTATCTGAATCAATAAGGGTGATGGTCTTCATATCTATATTATGCAATATATCAAATGCAATGGCTTGAGCCATCATCCCCGCTCCACAAATTACGATATACATCGATATTACCTCAGTTTGAAAAAGAAGGAAAAAGAGGGTGATAAGGTTATTGCCCATTTTTCTTTAAATGTTTTCAAATGCCTTTTTCATCGTTTTGATTTCTTCTGCATCCTGTTTCATTATTAAACTGAAGAGGATGGTTAGAAGGAAGGATAGTGGGACACCGATGAAAAGAGGATCAAGCATATTCCATATATATTCACTAATAAGAGATGAACCAATGATTTGTGGAGCTGTTTTGAAATAAACCAAGACATACCATCCCATTGTAAATAGAAAACCCCCGAGCATGCCTGTCCAGACACCTATCCTACTTGTTTTTTTCCAATAAAGCATCAATGTATATGGTGCTAGAAATGTAACTGCCATGAGGCCAAAGAAAAATGATGTCAATATTGCGACATAATCTGGTGGGTTTAGTGAGATGATAAGTGTAGCAAAAACAATTACTAAGGTAGCGATTCTAGTAATTTTTAAGGATTTTTTTTCTGAACAATCCTTCATCAATCCTTTTTCACATACATCTCGTCCAATTGATGCTCCTGCTGAATGAAACAAAGCACTAGCAGTTGACATTGCAGCAGATAATACAGCAAATAGGAACAAAAATACAAACCATTCTGGAAAAAATTCTGTTACTACTAATGGTAGCACCTTATCGGGTGTACCCGGATACATTAATGGCTCAGTAAGTGCTGCACTGTATGTAGGCGCGTTTACCATTAATACATTACATAATGGCCCTACACTAAAGGCAGTGAATGTCATTAAAAGTATAAAAATTCCTCCATAGGGAATTGCACGACGTAGCGCTTTTTCACTTTTTGCTGATAGATAACGTACAATTAGCTGAGGTTGCGCAAGTACACCAATACCAACCCCAAATATAATTGTTAAAACCATCATAAATGGTTGTGATAAAAATGGTGGCATGGAGGTCAGTCCATTAGGTGCTTGTGTTGCTGCAGGAGTTCCGATACTTTCAAGAATCTCTGGAGTTAGTGCTGCTGCAGCTTCGTGCGCAGGACCAACTCCACCAAGCATTGAATAGATGCCTATTGTAAGAATCAACATTCCTACGAGCATGAGAATTCCTTGAATGGCATGTGTCCACATAACTGCATATAATCCTCCGACAACAAGATAGATGCCGACAACAACGGTAAAAATAACCACACAAATTTCATAAGGTATTCCAAATGTAACTTGGAATAGTGAGGATATTGCAAGAAATACTGCTGATGTGTAGGCAATCATGAATATTGCAATTATTAAACCTGACACCGATTGGATCCTTTTTGAATTAAACCGATTACCTAACATTTCAGGTAAGGTCACCGCTTGAAGTGATAAACCCATCTTTCTGGTTCTAAATCCATAGACAATAAAAGCGATGAATATTCCTACGAAAATATTAAGAAAGGCAAGCCAGAGAACTGAATGTCCATAAATTGATGCAATACCTGAGAATCCTATAAGGGCCACAGCGCTGATAAATGTCGCACCATATGAGAAGGCGACAACAATGGGGCCCATGCTTCTTCCTGCAACATAATAATCTTCCGCTGTTTTTGTTTTCTTGTATCCAAGAAATCCTAAAAAACCAAATAACGCTGCAAATAGCGCAATGAATATGGCAAAAAAGATAACATCCATACTATTTCTCCCCCTTTTTCATAGTTTTTACTGGTTGTTTCGGTTTTGATTTCTTTTTTTCTTTCTGTTCTTTTTTGTCATCGTTTTTCTTTTTCTTGATGAATTCGTTATAGATGCCATAGAGGATACACAAAATGGCTGCTAGTATGGTGAGAATCCATGCCGAAAATACATATATGTCCATTCCGAGGATTAAACTCATGTTCAGTATGCCTCCCGAATTAATTTTTACCGAAATTTTATAGTCCTCGACATTCACTAATTAAATATAATCCTTTCTTATTTTTTCAAAACCGTTATATCCCGGAAGTTTATATGCCCGTAAAACCTGGGGAAGTCCTCCATGACATCAGAATTCTGGGATTCAAAAAATGAAACAATGCCACTGCCACAATTGAAAGAACTACAATTGAAACGTCTGAAAAAAATCGTTCGATATGTCTATGATAATAATCAATTCTATCATCAAAAATTTGTGGATCATAACCTGAAACCAGCAGATATTTCTACGCTTACGGACATTCAAAAAATCCCTTTTCTCACCAAACATGATCTCCGTGAATACTATCCCTTTGGTCTTCTCTGCACACCCCAGGATGACATAATTGAGATCCATGCATCATCAGGTACTACAGGAAAACCCGTTGTGGGACCCTATACCAGAAATGATGTTGAGTTATGGGGTGAAGTCATGGCTCGATCACTGTGGGCAAATGGGGTCAGAAAAAACGATATGATGCAAAATGCCTATGGCTATGGTCTATTCACTGGCGCCCATGGTTTTGAAAAAGGAGCTCAAAAAATTGGGGCTGCAGTAATTACGATTAGCTCAGGAAACACAAAACGTCAAATTAACACCTTGAAGGATTTCGGTGCTACCGTCCTTGCCTGTACACCCTCATATTCTTTGTATATTGCTGAAGTAGCTGAGGAAATGGGGTTACAACCCCATAATGATTTTCAGCTGAAAATCGGTTGTTTTGGTGCAGAGGCTTGGAGTATCGAAATGCGCCAAAAAATCGAGAAACGGTGGGGAATCATGGCTCATGAACATTATGGATTAACTGAGATTATTGGACCGGGGGTTATTTCAGAATGTCGTGAAAAACACCTTCATATTAATGCTGATCATTTTCTCCCAGAAATAATTGATCCGCTAACTGGAGAAACCTTGCTAGCTGGTGAAGAAGGTGAATTAGTTTTTACCACCCTCACTAAAGAAGCATTTCCCGCACTTCGATTCCGTACCCGAGATCTTGCTATTATCTCAGAGGAACGTTGTAGCTGCGGTCGAACCCTTCCCATACAATCACGAATAAAGGGAAGAAGCGATGATATGATGAAAATCAAAGGCGTCATCGTGTTTCCCTCACAAATAGAAGCAGCACTCATGAAACTCCCTGGAGTAAGTGATCAATATCAAATCATTAAAACAACAACTGGTGATATTACCTCATTATCTGTAGAGATTGAGCCTACTGAAGAGCGATATAAAGTAGGCCATATAGATGAATTAGAAAAACAGGCTGAAGATGAGATTTATAGTATCATAAATCTCCATGTTCCCGTTACCATAATTCCTCCAAAAACTATAACAAGGAGTACTGGAAAGGCTAAACGAGTGATTCAACGGTAAAACGTAGAAAAACCAAAACGTGTGACCCTTATGATCGATTTCGTCCAAAGCATTCTCCCCTATATCAAAGGTCTCTGGACGTTACCCTGGATTGGGGTTGGCTTCATTATCACAGTCCTCCTATCACGGATAATTGATCCAGAGAAAATTGACCGTGGTATGAAAAGAATTGGGTTAATCATTCTTTATTTTTTGTACCCTTTTTGTTATTCAGAATATTTCTCGGTGTCGATTTCCACCAAGATGAAATCTATTTTTCCCTAGTATGTATCGCGGTGTTTACCCTTAATTATCTTCTTGCATACGTTTTTGCCCGCTATAAAGCAACAAAAATCAATTTACCCACCACCGAAAAAAGCATTTTCATCAAAACGGTTTTAACAAACCAAGGTAGAAGCTCAGCATTTATTGGCGGATCAATGCTTGCCATTGCGAAATGGTCAATATATGCAGCGATCTACATGAGTGTTGGAGCAATTTTTCTTTTTGCCCTTATCCCCTATATGTTAGCATATTTACATAAAAAAGAGCCCACACCTGTTAATCAGGATTCAACAAAAATAAAAGCCCTCCCCTGGTATTTACGCCTTTTCCCCTGGTATCTGATCGTGTTTGCCTTAGTTGCAATAATACTCCATGGAACCACACACCTCAATCATACTGACTTTGGTGACTATGGAATACTATTTGATTTCTTCACGTCACTAACCATCCCCGCTGCCCTCTATTATGTCGGAGCAGGTATTCATCCAAATGATCTGAAACTCAATGAAATGAAACGAATATTTACCTTTAAAATCAATAATAAAAATTTCACGAATTGGACAAGCATACGAGCAATAATCTTTCTCACCGTTGTTCTCATTCCATTGATAATTACCCTTATCTTTGGTAGTCTCTTAGCATTCTCTCTTATTTCAGCTGCTTGGTTTTCAGTAATCGTTATAAACTCAATATTACCCATTACCAGTACAAACATGTTTCTAATCCCCTATGGTATCGATAAAAAAATAACCGCACTCGCTGTCACGTGGACAACCATTGTATGTGTCCCCATTGTGGTGTTTTTAATCTTTGTTTTTTCACAATATCTCTAAAAATAAAATAATAAAAAAATGAATGAAGGACGATAAAATTTTGTTTCTATCTAGAGTATTGCAAGTGGTTTAGTAATACTAAATGCAAATAACTCACCACTACCGCCATAAAATGGTCGCCCCATTGAACTATAACCACCACCGAGTATGAATACCAAATGTCTACCAACCTGAGTATTCACGATTTTTATTCCAGTCATGGACAATTCAAATACCACGGTTCGGGCATTAACTGTACGATGAACAATAAATGCTGCAAGGAAGACACCTCGTGTCTTAATTAATCGTAGCACTAAGGGAAAAAACAGATGAAATGCACGACGTTCCTGAGAGGTTGAATACGTAAGATATAGACCAAATCCCGCCTGAATTAATCGATCGATATCATTATGGGTTTTTTCATCGAGTCCGGAAAGAAATTCGTCAAGTATTTTTACTTCATCAGTATTTGACTCATTTTCTATTGGTAAAGAAGTATATATTGGGATGCTTGCTAGGATCATTAGTGATATAATACCGACAATGATCATTCTGTGAATATGTTGATGTTTCATATGATCACCTATACACCTACAAATATAAAAATGATTTATATTATTTTAAATTATCTGTAAAAAAACCTGAAAATCAATGATCAATTAAATAAAATGTTATGAGCTAGCCGGGTTTGTAGATCGTGATGGCTTTGCACGAGACCCTGAAAAAACAAAGTGTTTTACAAATAATCCAATACGCAGTGTCCATTCAATTAATATTATCAGTAAAATAAACTGTACT
>JAHJFH010000216.1 GCA_018824925.1 Thermoplasmatota archaeon | reverse complement strand
TCCTCTACCAGAAATGTGAATTCTCCATTCAACCCGTTTCCAGCGGTATTATCTCCAATTGAATCATTGAGACATTCGATAAAAACCCAGTTTTCGTCATAATAGGTTAAATGTACTTCTGCATATTGCCCATTGGCAATATTTGCTGTTATTGTTTCTGTTGATTGTACAGACATCTCAAGGTCATCGCCAATTGAGGTAGTTACCGAACCAGAGAGTCCCTTTATTGCGAAATCTTTACTACCAGTCATATTATCAGTTTCATTGGTAACGGTTATAGTTAGTGTACCTGCATGTTTGGGTGAAATGGGTATCTGATATATTCCTTGAGAGACTAGAAATTCGGCATCTTCCTCATCATAGGTTTCATCTATTCCGCAACCGGCAATGGCAATTGTTGCATTCATCGGAGTATCCTGATCATCCCCATATACTTCAATAGTGATTGTAGTTGAGCCATTTTTCCATTGGCATGCACTAATTTCGTTGACAATGACCTGTTCGGGCATATCACTAACAAGTATATTCATATCATCAGGTGAAACTACCTGAAATGTTTTACTACCCGATATGTTTGCTTCTAAGTTGTCATTATCTTCATATACGGTATTATTCTGTGGATGGGTTACAATGATCGTTGCTGTTCCCGTTTCATTAAATCTTATGTCAAATTCGTAGTATGCATATTTTCCATTAGCTGAAGTCCAATCATCTGAATTTGCATGGACAACAATAATATCATCAGCATCATATGAGGTACTATCAAATATTGCATCGAGACCCGTTATGTGTATCCACATTTCATCAAAGTAGTCATCATCCCATGAATTGTATACCGACACATTTAAGGTTTGATCAAATCCAGATATTACTTCATCAGGGCTTACTAAATTCACTCTCGCACTACTGTCAGATGCTACATCAAATGAGAAATACTGGATAAACTCGGCAATATCTAATTTATCAGTTTCATCTATTCTGTAGGTTCCAGTCATTTCTGTTCCTAGATACCAGGTTCCTGCACTGCCATCATCCGTTGGCGCACTTAAAGAAAATCTACCACTTGAATAGGTTACTGCTGAGTCCATTTCATGCCAGCTACCTGGGGAATATAGTTTTACAGTATAATCTGCTATTCCATCACCGTTTCCATCACGGACATAACCAGAAATTGTGACTGTATCACTCCATTCGACATCGGTAGGCAGTGTCGCAGTTACATCTAGTTTTACTGGGAGCTTTGCAGTAGAATTCTGATCTGTATCAGTGTTATACTCAACTGCAACAAAATAATTGGTTTCTAAATTCGCTCCATCTTCGTAATTAAAGGTGATATCGATATCCCAAATACCAGTACTTGTTGTTTTGGTATATAGAACGGAACTGGCGGGGTTTTGTAATTCGATAGTTACTGATTTCTTGAAAAGTTCATATTTTGATCCTGTCCAATTGTATACGTAAATTTCGAAAGCTGATGCGTCTTCGTATGATTTGTTAAATATTACATGATCTATAAATGTTCCAGCTACTTTGTATCTAACCCAAAATGTATTATTGATGTATACCATAGTATTATCTAGTATTGTTCCGGCACCGTTGGGATCACCATCACAAAGAGCTAAACTATAACCTCCTAGTGGATTTCTATAAGGCATGTTGACCTGTAAAGAAATTTCTCCATCCTCATTAGCTCTTTTATCATCTAGAAGATCATAGTCTCCACCTTCATCTTCGATATAGATGTAATAGCGGGTATCTTCGGTTAATCCACTACAATTTACCCAAATTTTTTCACCACAGATAAGATCATCTGTTTTAGATACCTCTTCAATTTCTTGAGCTACAACACTACCAGAAAACACTACGAGCATTGAGCTCAATAGGATCATTGTTATGAGTAGTGACAATAGCTTGCTTTTTTTATTTATATTCATTTGTTTCTTCCTCCAAATGTTTTTTTATTGGCATTATTTCATATTTTTGATGTATGGTCTGGTAGGTGTTCACACCGTGAACTGACATGCTGTTCCCTCAACCAATACTATTATGGAACATCACATCCATGTCCTCACCGGACCTCTTTCCACGTAAATATCGTGCTTATTTAAATAAGTTGCGATTTTCCGTATCTTATATACAGGTATTGGTGCAGATTTTTGATTATTGAAAATTATTCTCGTTTTTTTTATTATTTTTAT
>JAHJFH010000215.1 GCA_018824925.1 Thermoplasmatota archaeon | reverse complement strand
AGACCGGGAAGCTTGGTTTTTATGAAAAACTTATCAATGAGGTTCCAGAGAGTTTGTTGCATTTATTGTCGATACAAGGGTTAGGTCCAAAGAAGGTTGCTGTGTTATTTCAACAGCTTGGAATCACCACCATTGTGGAACTTCGGAAGGCGTGTGTTGGGGGAAAATTGCGTGATCTCGAGGGATTTGGTGAGATTACAGAACGAAATATTCTTCGAGGTATTACTATTCAGGAAAAAACGAGTGGTCGGGCGTTATTGCATATTGCCCATCGCGATGGGTTGGCATATCAAACATATCTTGGGGGGTGTCCCGCGGTTATAAAATGTAGTATTGCGGGGAGTTTACGGCGGATGAAGGAAACGATTGGGGATATCGATGTGGTGGTTGCTTCAGATGATCCTGATGCGGTGATGAATTATTTTACGCGATTTGAGCGGGTTGATCGAGTGTTGTTGCAGGGGAGTACAAAAACTAGTGTGGTTTTGGATGATCAGTTACAGGTAGATGTACGGGTGGTTGAACCAAAGAGTTATGGGGCTGCTTTGCAGTATTTTACGGGGTCGAAGGAGCATAATGTGAAGCTGCGTAGTCTGGCGATTAAACAGGGATATAAATTAAATGAGTATGGGGTGTTTTCAAAGGATGATGCGTCTTTTGTGACCGGTGCGGATGAGGCTGATGTGTATACTTTGTTAGGACTGCAGTTTATTCCACCGGAGTTACGGGAAAACCGTGGTGAGGTGGAGTTAGCACAGACAAACGAGTTACCGAATTTAGTGAATTCTGCTGAGATTATAGGTGATTTTCATGTGCATTCAACGTGGAGTGATGGCAATGAGAGTATTGAGCGGATGGCGGTAGCGGCACAGGCTATGGGCTATTCTTATGTAGGTATCACGGATCATTCTCAGACGCTGCGGATTGCGAATGGATTGTCACCGGAACGGGTGAAGAAGAAACGAAAGGAGATTGAACGGGTAAATAAGAGACTTGATTCGTTTCGAGTTTTATGTGGCACGGAGTGTGATATTCGACTGGATGGGACCCTGGATTATCCATCGAGTGTGTTACAGGAGTTTGATTTTGTGTATCTTGGGGTTCACACGGGGTTTACTATGACTGCCGCTGAGATGACAAAACGGGTGTTACGGGGGATGGATAATTCGTTTGTTGATTTTTTAGCGCATCCTACCTGTCGGATGATTGGTCGCCGAGAGGGGTTTGATCTTGATATGGGTGCTATTATGGAGAAGGCATCTGAGCGGGGGATTGCCTTGGAGATCAATGCATTTCCAGATCGGTTAGATCTTAATGATGTACATGTGAAACAAGCTCGGGATCAGGGGCTTAGGGTGGTGGTTGGTACTGACTCACATAGTGTGTTGCATTTGGGGTTTATGCAGTATGGTGTGGCGACAGCGCGGCGGGGTTGGTGTACCGCGGCTGATGTTTTAAACACGCGATCGTTATCTGAGGTTGAGACATGGTTGCAGGCGAAGCGATGAAGAATGATCAGGCGGAAAAACGGGTAGTTGAGCTTCGGAAAGAGATTGAGTATCATAATTACCAATATTATGTAAAAAATGATCCGGTGATATCTGATTTTGAGTTTGATCAGTTATTAAAGGAGTTGGAGACGCTTGAGAAGCAGTTCCCTGATTTGATAACTCCTGATTCTCCTACGCAGCGGGTAGGGGGTGAGCCACTTAGTGAATTTCAGACGGTAATGCATAAGGTTGCGATGTTGTCGTTGGATAATACCTATAATTATGATGAGCTTCGAGAGTTTGACAAACGGGTGAAAAAGAAGATTGATGTGCATGAGTATGTTGTGGAGCCAAAGATTGATGGGGCGAGTGTAGCCCTGTGGTATGGGAAGGGGATGTTTCTCCGGGGGGCTACACGTGGTGATGGGGTTCGTGGGGATGATATCACCGCGAATTTGAAGACTATTCGAAGTATTCCATTACATGTTCAATCAGGTAGGTTACAAACGTTTGAGGCACGGGGTGAGGTATATTTTCCGATTAGTGGGTTTAAGGAGTTAAATACCGCTCAGGAAAAAGAGGGTGGTCAGGGGTTTGCTAATCCTCGAAATGCGGCAGCGGGGTCATTACGATTACTGGATCCACGGATTGTTGCCAGTCGTCCACTTGATATTTTTGTGTATTATCTATCCTATTCAGAACAGATATTTCAGACACATGCTGAGGCGATTTCTGCGTTACGGGAAGCAGGGTTTCGAGTAAATCCTTTGATAAAAACCGTTTCAGATATTGAGGGGGTTATTCAGTATTGTCAAGAGTTGGAGGAAAAACGGGAAGATCTTGATTATGAAATTGATGGGGTGGTTGTTAAGGTTAATGCATTAGCGCAGCAGGATGAGCTTGGGTCAACGATTAAGCATCCTCGATGGGCTATTGCATTTAAGTTTGCGGCGAAACAGGCAACGACGATTCTGAAAGATATTGGGGTGCAGGTTGGTCGTACTGGTCGGTTGACGCCTGTGGCGGTGTTAGAACCAGTGCAGGTGGGGGGGGTGATGGTTTCTCGGGCGACCCTGCATAATTTTGATGAGTTGAAACGAAAGGATATCCGTATTGGGGATACTGTGTTAGTTGAACGGAGTGGTGATGTGATCCCTCAGGTCGTTAAAGCAATAGCTGAGAAACGAACCGGTGGTGAAAAAACTCTTCGAGTACCCAAAATATGTCCTATCTGTCATACCCCAGTGGTTCGTAAGGCGGGTGAGGTGGCGATTAATTGCCCGAATCGTATGTGTCCTGCTCGGTTGAAATGGCGACTACGGCATTATGCATCTCGTGATGCGATGGATATAGAGCATTTAGGTGAATCTACGATTGATAAATTAATTGATGCAGGGTTGGTGGATAATATCGCTGATTTGTATAGATTAATCGTTTCTGATGTAATGAGGTTAGAGGGTTTCAAGGAGAAATCTGCGGAGAATCTTATTGCTTCTATTACGCAGAGTACCCAGCAGAGTCTTTCTCGATTGATTTATGGTCTGGGGATTCGGCATGTAGGAAAATATGCTGCGCAGCTTCTCGCCCGGGAATATCCTTCTATAGATGCCTTAGCTGTGGTATCGGCTGAGGAATTGAAAACGATTTTTGGGTTAGGGGAAAAAACTGCTGAAGCAATTGCTTCGTTTTTTGCTACTGAGGAGCATCGTCAACTTATTGCTGCGTTGGAGGACCTTGGTGTGTCAACTGAGCGAAAAATTGTGGTTGAAACACTGCCGCTTGCGGGAAAAAAGTTTGTCTTTACGGGTGGTCTTTCGGCCATGTCACGGTCTGATGCAAGTGAACACGTGAAAGAACGTGGGGGACTAGTGATTAATTCTGTTTCTAAGGATCTTGATTTTCTAGTAGTGGGTGAAAACCCTGGGTCGAAATTAGCGAAAGCAGAGAAATTGGGAATTACTATTCTTACTGAAGAGGAATTTCTGAAATTGTTGAAATAAGGGGAAAAGATAGGTATGGCGATTTGTCAGAAGGAAGAAAATCAGCAGGTATGTAATTGTTCATATCCTTGTGATAAAAAGGGCATGTGTTGTGAATGTGTGTTGTATCATCGGAAACGGGGTGAACTCCCTGCCTGTTATTTCCCAGATGCTGCGGAGCGAACGTATGATCGAAGTATTGCTCATTATATGCGCATACAGAAATAGAATATACCACTGTATGATATTTTTCTAATTTAATGTCTATTTGTATTGTTAGTAGAGGTTTTTTCCCATGCTAATACGATCCTCGATGGTAAATCCAAGGGTTTTATAGAAGGTAATAAGGTCCTGGTTGTTACCCGTGATTTGAAGATTTACTTTCAGACATCCTTTATTGTGCAGTATAGTTATTGCTTTTTTCATTAATAATGTGCCAATACCCTTTCTTCGATATCGTGGATCAATAGCAAGGGAATAAATCCATCCTCGATGTCCATCATATCCTGCTATGATGGTTCCAACAAGAGTTTTTTTATGTTCGGCGACGAAGAAGAGATCATCAGCATGGTTGATTTTCTGGTTAAAAGATTGTGTGGGATCATTATGGGGTTTATCTTGTTGAAAAACTGCGGCCCAAAGAGCAATGACTGCGGGTTTATCGCTGATGGTACAGGTTCTGATGTGTGTGGTCATATATCAGTGTTCCATGGTTTTATTATATTGAGTATATTATTGGGGTATATGTCTATTTTTTCTTATCTTTGGTAAACATGGTGTTCACGGGATTCCAATAGTATTCCCACCATCCATTGCTGATATCATAAAGGTGTTCTTCTGGGACATCTGTTTGGTGAAATATGAGGGCTGTTCCTTTTTTCTGTGGGGTGAGTTCAATGCGTATGGTTGAGTGATGTCCGTTGGGCCAATCGCTGGCGTGCCAGCTTTGGACAATTAATTTATTTGGTTTGAGTTCTAGATTTTCCCCAGTAGCATAGCCATCAAAAGCGCTGAATTGGTCCCCGATTTTTTTTCCGATATGTGCGGTATCTCCCGTGAAAAGAGAATGGGTTTTAGAATCCATGAAGGCATGATAGACATCTGCGGGGGGTGCTTCAATGAATACTTCCTGATGGATGGTTTTGGTCTTCATCAATGGAAAAATAGTACATCCTTTAATTAATACTTCGCTTGATGATTATTACACGTGTTATTTCATGTATCCTGGTAACAATATATGGTTTTTTCTGGTGTTTATGATACTAATATCTATATTATATGTGAGGGTTATTTACCAGGTTCGGGAGGATCATCATGAAGCGAGTATCTAGTGTTTGGTGCGCAGTCTTTGGTTTAGTTCTTGTATGTTCACTTGGTGTTGTTGATACTGGTTTTAGTGTGCCCATCGTTGGTTCACCTCAAGGTACTGTTACGTGGTATGTTGGTGGATCAGGGCCGGGGAACTATAACCCGTATTCAGGATGCCGTGGATAACACCTCTGATGGAGATAGTGTGTTTGTATATTCCGGGTTCTACAATGAGACGGTACCCACGTTGAATTGTTGTGTGTATATCAATAAATCGATATCGTTGCTTGGTGAGGATAAAAATACTACAATTATTGATGGTTCTTTTTTGTATAGTGTTATTGGTATTATGGCTGATGATGTTGTGATTCAAGGGCTTACGGTTCAACATAGTGGTCGTTATGCGGCCTCTCCACTGCCTTCTGGTGTATTAGTTAATCCGCCTTCCGCGGGGGTATTGGAACATATTTTGGTTTTTGATATGATTATTATGGAAAATCATGTGGGGTTAGATGTGGGGCCATCAGCAAATAGTACCTTTCGAAATAATATAATTACCGGAAATAAATGGGGTTGTTTGCTTTCTGATAATGAGCTTGGGATTTTGATGGTGTTTGATGTGTCCTGGGTTGCCATTAATACTATTCGAAATAATAGGTTAGGGATACGTGTTGCTGATAGTGGTGGTATGGTTGAGTGTAATAATTTTTTGGCTAATGATATTCATGCTCAATTTAGTTGGGATACGCCATTTCCAGCGCTTATAACGGTGTTGCGTGGTGTGCGATGGGATCGTAATTATTGGGATACTTGGGAGAAAACATCACCGAAACCCATCATTGGTACGGTGACCCGATATATCGTTATTTTATTGCCCCCCCTTTGTTCCCTTGATTATTCCGTTAGGGGATCATCTCTCGATTCGTTTTGATTGGCATCCCGCGCAAAACCCCATCATATATTGATAGTTACAAATAGAACTGGTTACTAATTCTAGGTACTATACTGGAAAAAGAACCTTTGTTTTTTTTAAAAGCAAGAATTTATATAGATTAGTTTATATAGTAACAGGTATAAGGGGATACTTTCAATGAAGCGACATTCGATTCTTATAATAGGTTTAGTAAGTGTTATGCTCATGAGTACCGCAGCGTTTGCAATGCTGCAGGCGTCAGCGGAGTTTCCGGTTCTTTCGACACCGATTTTACATGTTGTTCAGGTACCGGTTTCAGTGTTTGTGAATGAGGTATTTGATGAGCGATTTCATGTGAGTGTGTTAGATCGTTCTGCAGAGTCAGTTTTATTTTTAGCCAGCCCCGGAGTGTATCAAGAAATACTATCATTCGGCTATCCTGTCACTATGGTATATGAACGACTTGAGGAGTATTATGGGTGGACTGAAAATCCTGAGTTGTTACGAGTGTTTCATGATTACCCTGCGTTGACCACTGAGTTACAGACCATTGCATCATCGTATCCAAGTATTGCCCAATTATATGAACTCGGAACAAGTGTACAGGGGCGGAGTATCTGGGGTTTGAAAATAACTGATAATCCAACAATTGATGAGGATGAACCTGAGGTGCGGATGGCCGGGTTGCATCATGGTGATGAGTTGATGTCAGTTGAGTTAAATTTGAATCTCGCCTGGTTGCTAGTAGACGATTATGGGACAGATCCCGATATTACGGATTTAGTGAATAATTGTGAGATATGGATTATTCCAATGGTGAATCCTGATGGACGGATGGCCTCGCCGTCACCTACGAGGTATAATGCTAATGGGGTGGATTTGAATCGTGATTATGGGTATATGTGGGCTGGATCTGGTGGGAGTCCCTCATCGTTTTCACAGCCTGAGACCCAAACGATTCGTGTACATGCATTAGAGCATAATTTTGTGTTATCCCTATCCTTTCATACGACAGCGGCGTATGTGAATTATTTATGGAATTTTAAACCACAGCCCAGTCCTGATGATCTTATGATTCAGCAGTTATCCTATGCCTATGCCGGGTTGAGTGGCTATACCGCAATACGGGGGTATGATTGGTATCAGACCCGTGGTGATACTAATGATTTTAGTTATGGATGTCGTGGTGATATTGATTGGACTATTGAAACGGGGAACTCTGATATAACTTCAGAATGGAACAAAAACCAACAGGCAATGCTTGATATCATTGAAGCTACGGATCTTGGGTTGCGTGGTATTGTTACCGATGCAAGCTCCAGTGAGCCTATTGAGGCGACTGTCTGGGTTGAGGAGGCTTATTGGCCAAAATATACTGATCCAGCTGTTGGTGATTATCATATAACGCTTATGCCTGGGAGTTATACCGTGCATTTTCAGGCAAATGGGTATGCTGAACAAATCAAAACCGTAACGGTTAGTAGTACGAATCAACCCGCTGTGTTGAATGCCGCGTTACAGCCCACGAATCAGTTTTATGCATATCAGGTTACAATTTGTGAGTATTATGCCCCCAGTGGGAGTTTTTCCAATAACCCAACAGATGGAATTCATGCATTGGGACTTCCGGATGGATTTTGTTCATCGATAGGGCGCAATGGAAAACTTGTGCTTGATATGGGGGAAGATACTCCAGTGTTTGATCTTTCAGGTGAACCTGATTTTAAGGTCATTGAAGGGGATGGTACTGATGATGGGTATAGCGTCTATGCGGCGAATTCTTGGAATGGTCCCTACACCTTTGTTGGCACGGGTATGGGTAC
The DNA here is from genome assembly GCA_018824925.1 of Thermoplasmatota archaeon. GTDB lineage: Archaea > Thermoplasmatota > E2 > DHVEG-1 > DHVEG-1 > JAHJFH01. The sequence continues at coordinate 1,838 of JAHJFH010000215.1, read as the reverse complement.
TACCACCTTTGATCTACAAGGTACTGGTATTGATGAGGCACAGTTTATACGAATCGTTGATGATGGTGATGGTAGTGCATCTGAACCAAATCCTGGGTGTGATATCGATGCGGTCCAAAACCTTGCGCAGACTAATGCAAATAAAAGTCCTTTGGTCCCACAATCACCCACTGGTCCTGCTGAAGGTGTTACTGGTATTACCTATACATTCTCTGCTGTGACAACTGATCCGGAGGGTGAACAGATCTCCTACTTGTTTGATTGGGGAGATGGTACTCTTAGTGACTGGATTGGGCCTGTTGCCTCAGGAACTGGTGTGTCAGCTGAGTATGCATGGGTTGATGCGGGTATTTTCAATGTCCGGGTGAAGGCATCGGATGGTAACAGTGAATCCGCCTGGTCTGTCCCAACACAGTTTGAGGTTGTCCAGGGTCCGATTCTTGAGGTACGACCAATGAGTAGTGGGCTTTTCCGGTTGGAGGTTGCGATTAAAAATAGTGGTGCGGTTGATGCAACGGATGTCCACTGGCGTATCGAGCTTGATGGTGGTGCCTTTATTGGGAAATCACATGAGGGGACAGGTTTTACTGTGCCCGCTGGTGGAACAGCGACGATTCAGTCGGGATTTATTTTTGGTCTTGGATCAACAGTGGTAACAACAACCGTAGAATATGGTGATGGTGGCGTTGATAGTCGCACACAAAATGGGTATGTACTCTTATTCTTTGTGCAAATAAACCCGAGTGGTGGCTAAACCCTCACATCTTTTCTTTCTATTTTTTTTAGAGTTTATAGTAGTATTCTCCCGTTTGTTTTTGTTCGCGGTCCATGTAGGAATCTGGTTTGTTGACCCGGGGGCGATGGGTGTCCTCATCACGGCGGAATGTGACATCGACGTTTTTGAGGAAGCGATTCATTCCTTCGTGGAGACTATAGGGGCCTTGTGAATGGCCTTCTTTTGCTTGGATGCCATCGAAGACGACAAGGGCGTCGCTGACCATGTCGATGAAGTAGACGTCATGGTCGACAATGAGGGCGGAGCTTCCGGTTTTTTCTATGACGCGGCGGAACATTCGTGAGACAAGCATTCGTTGTTCACTGTCAAGATAGGCAGATGGTTCGTCAATGAGGTAGATATCTGCGGTGCGGGTGAGTGCTACTGCGATTTCGACGCGTTGTAGTTCTCCTCCAGAAAGGGTGTCGAGTTGATGATCAAGAAGGTATTTCAGCCGGAGGGGTTCATATATCTCAGCGATGAAGAAATTATTGGTGAAGAGGTTTTGAGAGGTGGTTTCTAGGTAGGTTCGGACGGTACCCTGAAAATCGGAGGTGATGTATTGAGGTTTGTAGCTGATAGTAAGATTGATGTCAACGGTGCCCTGGGTGGGTGGGATTTTACCTGCAAGCATTTTTACAAAGGTGGTTTTACCGATGGCATTCGGGCCGACAACGCCAATGATTTCGCCTGTTCTGATGATGCCTTGGTCAACGGTGAGGGTGAATTCTGGGAAGGTTTTGGTGAGATTGGGGTAGCTGACAAGGATTCTGAGTTCTTGACGTTTTTTGGGTGGGTGGGCGAAAAACTCGATTTTTTCGCCAAAGCGGATGTTTTCTTCTTTTAGGTAGCCGGAGAGGTAAGTGTTGATGGCATGGCGGACGCCACGGGGGAAGGTGGTAACGCCGTAGGCGCCTTCGGTTCCATACATGATATGGACGTTGTCGCACAGGAAATCAAGGACTGCGAGGTCGTGTTCTACGACAATGACTTTTTTTTCTTTGGAGAGTTCTTGGATGATACGAGCGACTTTGAGTCGTTGGAAAATATCGAGATAGGAGGT